>JAFGGD010000052.1 GCA_016930695.1 Candidatus Eisenbacteria bacterium | reverse complement strand
GGGTATTCCGTATTGTGTCCCCGGAATTCATTCCGGAATTCCCCCAGGTTCACGTACATGAAGCCCTCATCGATATCGGGATCGATTTCGATGGCGGTTTCGATTTGGATTTCGAAAGGAGGGGAGTACTCGTAGCGTTTACCGCCTCTCCAACCGCACCCTCTGCTCCGCCCGGTCGTCGACGATCAGTCTGAACCGTGAAAGGAAGCTCCGGCCGAGGAGGCCGTCCACGCCGGGGTGGGTCTCGACGAGCGCCTTGGCGCGCACGTTCTTCGCGGTAACTCCTAGAACGGTGATTTGCGGGACGATCAGTTCCCGCCCGACGGCGATCAATCCGCCCGCCACGGCGCTCTCCAATGTGTCGCCCAGAAGGTGCGTCCATCCGAGGGCGTCCACCAGCTCCGGCGAGAGGGAGAGGAGGGAGGCGCCGGTGTCGACGAGGAACCACCCCTCCTCGCCGCCGAGGCGGGCCGGCACGACGAGGAGGCCGTTCTCTTTCGCGCTCTCGATCCGCGCCGCGCGGGCGCCGAGCGCCGCGCGGATCGCCCGCGTCCTCTCGACGCATCCGTCGAAGCGCTCCGGGTCGCCCGAACGCCGCCTCTCTTCGTGAAGGTTCGCGAAGAAACGGTTGAGTTCCGCCCAATACTTCTCGGCGCCCCCGCCTTCCCTCCAGAGGCGCTGCTCCTCGATCCGCGCCTCGAGCGCCGCCCGCCGCGCGTCCAGCTCCGCCTGGCGCGCCGCGGAGCGCGCGGAGAAATCGCGCGCCCCCTCGTTGTATCTCTCGAGCCGCGCACGGTGCGCCGCCGCCGCTTCGTCGTCTTCCCGATTCGGGAGAGCGAGGGCGATGCGCTCCTCCTCGAGCGCCTTCCTCTCCGCGTCCAGACGATCCCCCTCGGCGAGGTTCCAGGCGTTGTACTCGCGGATCGAGAGGTTCAGAGAATCGAGGGGCGCCCCCCCCGGGTCCCCGACGAAACGGGAAGACCACTCTCTTTCGAATGAAGCGACGGCGGCCTCCGCCCGGCCGAGAAAATCGCCATCCTCCCGCGCGTCGGCGCGCTCCTCCGCTCCGGCCGTTCCGGCGGCGAGCAGGGAGATCGCGGCGACCCCGGCCGCCCGAAGAAGCGCCGCGGCCGCGAATCCTTGTCGCGTGAAGAAAATCATTTCTCGTACCGGAGCGCGTCGATCGGATCCATCCGGGCCGCCCGGTTCGCGGGGAAGATGCCGAAGACGAGTCCGACCAGCGCGGAGAAGAGGACCGACACGGCGATCCAGAAGGGGGAGACGCCGAGGGGGAATCCGGTCGCCCGGGAGATCCCTTGAGCGGCGAGTATGCCGAGGCCGACCCCGACGGCGCCGCCGAGCCCCGTGAGCGTGGTCGCCTCGATCAGGAACTGGAAAAGCACGTCGCTCCGCCTCGCGCCGACGGACATGCGGAGCCCCACCTCGTGCGTCCTCTCGGTGACGGAGATGAGCATGATGTTCATCACGCCGATCCCGCCGACCAAGAGGCCGATGGAGGAGATGGCGACCAGCACGAGGGCGATCGCCCCGGTGATCCGGCCGACGGTCTCGCGGAAGGCTTCGCTGGTCATCACCGCGAAATCGTTCTCCCGGCCCGGCGGCACCTTGCGCGCCGCGCGGAGCGTCGCGATCAGCTGCTCCCGCGTCTCCTCCAGCGTCCGTCCCGGCGCGGGGGAGACGACCAGATAGGACTCGTCGTATCGGTTGTGGAAGTCCCGCTCGTAGCTCGTGTAAGGGACCACCGCGTATCCCTCGCCGAGCTGCCCCATGATGTGCTTCCTCTCCTCGAAGACGCCGACCACCTCGTAGTTGTGCGTCCCGATTCGCACCCTCTCGCCGATCGGATCGGAGTGGGGGAAGAGGTCCTTCGCGGGACCCCAGGCGAGCACGATCACCGACCGGTTGTGTTCCAGCTCGGTCCGCGTGAAGAAGCGGCCGTCGGCGACGGTGAAGGCGTGGATCAGGGGAAAGGCCTCGCTTGTGCCGATGACCTTGACCGGTTGGGTGTGCTCGCCGCCGCGCTGAATCACCCGCATCCGGCCGTCCGGGTCGTAACGGAAATCGATGTGCGAGACGGCGTCGCAGTATTGCCGCACCGCCTCCGCCGCCTCCGGCTCGATCCTCTTCCGGTTTCGGAGTTCCTCCTCGCCCGCCCCCTCGGTGAGCATGTCGAAGCGGGCCACCATGATGTAGGGGCGGTCCGCGAGGGTCATGTCGTGCTCGATCTGCGCGCCCAGCCCGACGAGAATGGTCACCACCGCCAGGATCGCCGCCACGCCGATTCCCACGCCGAGGATGAGCAGGCTGGAGCGGAGGCGGTGTGTGCGGATCACCTCGATCGCCTGGCGCAGGTTCTCGAGGAAGAGCGCGCGGTTGCGGACGGCGGCGCCGGTCGGCTCACTCATGGCGGAGCGCCTCCACAGGATCGAGACGAGACGCGCGGCTCGCCGGATAGGTCCCGAAGAGGATCCCGATGAGGAAGGTGACGGCGAGCCCCGCAGCGATCGCCCACGGCTGGATCGCGCTCGGCACCGGCGTCGCCGCGGAGATGACGGCGGCGATGGCGAAACCGAGCGCCACGCCGATCGCGCCCCCGATCACCGACAGGGTGACCGACTCGGCGAGGAACTGGCCGAGCACGTTCGCGCGGGTCGCGCCGAGCGCCTTCCGGATGCCGATCTCCCGGGTCCTCTCGGTCACCGCCACGAGCATCACGTTCATCAGCACCACGCCCCCCACCACCAGCGCGATCGAAACGAGACCGATGAGCGCCCGGAAGATCGCCGATGAGATCTTCTCCCAAAGGCTCAGGATTCTCTCGCTGGTCGTGACCGAGAAGACATCCTCCTCGCTCGGCTTCAGCCGGTTTCGGAGCCGCATGGCGAAACGGACCTCCTCCACCACGCGCTCCACGCCGGCCGGGTCCTCCGCGCGGAACTTGATCTCGATCGATTCGCCGGAGCCGAAGGTTTTCCCGTAGGTGGTGATCGGCAGGATCACGAAGCGGTTCCGGTTCTGCCCGAGACGGGAGGCGCGCGGTTCGGCGACGCCGATGACGCGGAAGTGGCGCCCCGCGATCCGGAAGACGCGCCCGATCGGGTCCCGGTTCGGCCAGAGCGTCTCGGCGATCTCGCTGCCGATCACCGCCACGTTCTTGCTCCGCCGCACCTCGAGAGGGGCGACCGGGCGGCCGAGGGCGAGGGGGACCTTCTCGATGAGCGGGAACGATTCGGTCCGCCCCTGCACGCTCACGTTCTGAATGCCGCGGTCGGCGGCGTGAACCGACGTATAGGCGCCCACCGTCGCGTCCCGGGCCGTCGCCGAGGGGACGCGATCCTCGAGCCAATCCAGATCCTCCAGGTCGATCACCGGGTTGCGCCGGATCGTCTTCAAGAAGGAGTCGAAATCGGTGATCAGCTCGAAGATGTCGAAGCGGCTCAGCGTGACGACGTTCGACCCCTCGGCGGCGATCTCCTCGCGGGCGTAGCGGTCCACGCCGTTGATGAGGGAGACCACGGCGATGACCGACATGGTGCCCACGATGTTCCCGAGAAGGGTGAGGAATGTGCGGAGCTTGTTTTCGCGAAGCGCGGTGAGGGCGATGCGGACTCCCTCGAGTGTCACGACTCGTCGCTCTTCTTCTCCACGACCTTGACCGGGTCGCCGTCCTGGAGGTCGCGGATCGCGCGGAAATCGCCGGAGACGACCGCGTCCCCCTCCTCGGGCCCGGAGAGGACCTCGAAGTAGCGGTCGCCGGCGATTCCGGTTTCGGTGACCGTGAAATGGGCTAGGCCGTCACGGACGAGGAAGACCCCTTCCCGCTCGTCGCCCCGCCGGCGGATCGTCGGGTCGTCGTCGAGGACCGCGTCTTCTTCGTTTTCGCCCTCTTTCTCGGCGCTCTCCCCGGCGTCCTTTTCCCCGGAGTCGGGGCGGCGGATGGTGAGCGACTGGATCGGAACGGAGAGGACGTTCTCCCGGACGGCGACGATGATGTCCGCCGTCGCCGAGAGGCCCGGCTTCGCCCCCGGCACAGGATCCCGAAGGGTGACCTTCACCAGGAAGTCGACGGACTCGGTGGCCTGGGCGCTCCGAACGGCGCTGTTGCCGATCTCCGTCACCGTGGCCGCGAAGACCGTGTCCGGGTAGGAGTCGATGGCGATCCACGCGTCCATGCCGACGCGGAGATCGACCACGTCCGTCTCGTCCACATCCACTTCCGCCTCCAACTCCGAAAGATCGGCGACGACGAGAAGCACCGTGCCCGGGTTGTTCATGGTGCCGACGATCGCGGTCTCCCCCTCCTCCACGTTCAGCGACGTGACGACGCCGCTCATGGGGGCGCGGATCGTGGTGAGGCCCAGGTCGTGATCCGCTTTGCGAAGCGCCGCCTCCTGCCGCCGGAGCGCCGCCCGCGCCGCGTCCCGGCGCGCCTCCGCCACGCGTTCCCCCGTCTCCGCCTCGAGCAGTTTTTGCGGCGACGCCAGGTCCTGCTCGCTCAGGAAAGCGGTCCTCTCCCGATCCCGCCTCGCCCGGTCCAATTCCGCCTCGGCCAGCTCCAGCTCCGCCTGGGAGGAGGCGACGGACGCCTTCAGCTGCGCCACCGCTTGGCTGTAGGGGACCGGGTCGATCTCGAGGAGGAAATCCCCCACGCGGACCTCGTCCCCCTCTTCCACGGCCACGCGCGTCACCGTCCCCATCTGGCTCGCGGAGACTTCCACCTTCCGTTTGGGGGTGATCGATCCGGAGGCGGAAACGACCGACTTGATGTTTCGGCGGTGAACCGTTTCGGTCTCCACATCGACGCGCTTGGCGCGGTCCTGCCGGAGATTCACGAACACCAGGGCGGCGACCGCCGCGATCACGACCCCCAGGATCCACCAGGTGCGTTTTTTCGCGGGCATGAAGACCTCTTTCTTCGCCGGGCGGACGCGCCGCGCCGCGTGAAGGGATGCACGGATGTTTTCCCCGATTCTAGCGGGGAGAGAGCGGAACGCAAGCGGTTTGTCGGATCAATCGGCGAGAGGGACGAAGGGGGTTTCGCCGGGGCGGAGCGCCTCGTAGATGGTGTAGATCGGCGAGAGGCGGAAAGGGGTGACCGCCACGGAGCGGAAGGTATCCCCTCGGCGGGACCGGATCGCGAGAGAGAAGGAGGTGCGCGGGAAGCCGCTTTCCTGGAGTATCACGCGCTCCACGTCGTCCAAGGGGATCGAAACGGTGCGCGCGATGGGCGGGGCGTAACGGACGCGCGCTTCGTTTCCCTCGACGGCGACGGCGGCGAAACGGGAGCCGGTGAGCCAGATCAGCGTCGCCACGGAGATGCAGGTGAGGAGAGCGATGCGCGGGAGCGGCCGGACCGGGGGAACGCCGAGCCGCTTGCCGATCCAATGGGAACCGAGATGCGCCGCCGCCGGGACCGCGAGGGCGATCGCCCAGAGGACCAGCAGCTCGATCCGGCTCAGAATGACTACTTCCACTTCGGATCTACCGATTCGTTTCCGGGGAGGCGGTCCTGCTCGCCAGGATCGCCCGCACCCGGCGGACCAACTCGTTCAGGTCGAAAGGTTTGGTGATGTACTCCGTACACCCGAACGATTTTCCCCTCACCTGGCTTTCGTGCCCGTCTCGGGCGGTGAGGAAGAGAAAAGGGATGTTCTCGGTCTTGTGGTATTCGCGGATCCGCCGGCAGAACTCGTAGCCGTCCATGCCGGGCATCATCACATCGGAGATGATCAGGTCGGGCACCCGGTCGAGGACGGTCCGCACCGCCTGCTCCCCGCTGTCGGCGACCTGCACATCGAACCCCTCTTTCTCCAAGCAATAGGAGAGGGAGGCGGTGATGGCCTGCTCGTCGTCGACGATCAGGATGTTCGGTTTGTTCATCGGTCCCTCCTTGTCCGGGAGCCGCTTCGGCCGCGCGTCCCGTCCCCCTACGTATCGGCAGGGGGTGGGGAACCCTGAACTCCTTTTCTCCCATTCTGTTCCGGGGCTGGTTCGCGTGGCGGCCGTCCATTAGAATGGAGTGCGGAACGGCCCCGCGAGGGGAGAGGGGGGACGAAACGATGGAACTGGGAATCCGCGGAAAACATGTCCTGGTCGCCGCCGCCTCCACGGGACTCGGGCGGGCGGTCGCGATCGGTTTCGGCGCGGAGGGGGCGCGTGTGACGCTCGCCGCGCGGACGGAGAAGACGCTCGCCGAGGCGGCCGCCGAGGTGGAGCGCTCCGGCGGGGAGGCGCACGCGGTCGTGTGCGACCTGACCGACGCGGCCTCGATCGACGGACTGATCCGCGCCGCCCGGGCGCGCTTCGGCCCGGTGGAGATTCTGGTCACCAACGGCGGCGGGCCGCCGCCCGGGCTCTTCGACGGGGCGGACGACGCGGCGTGGGCGCGGGCGGTGGACGGGTTGCTGCTCTCGGTGGTCCGTCTGGTGCGCGGGACACTTCCGGAGATGAAGAGGGCGGGGTGGGGGAGGATCGTCGCGCTCGCGTCTGTCTCGGTGCGGCGGCCGATCGAGAACCTGCTTCTGTCGAACGCGGTGCGGCCCGCGGTGATCGGGTTGGTGAAGAGCCTCGCCCAGGAGGCGGGGGGGCACGGCGTGACCTGCAACGCCGTCGCCACCGGCTACACGCGGACCGCGCGATTGGACGCGCTCGCCGCGGCGCTCGCCGCGAAGGGGGGAATCGCCGAGGAGGAGGTCTTCCGGCGGTGGGAGGCGGGGATTCCCGCCGGGCGGGTCGGGAGGCCGGAGGAGCTGGCGGACCTGGTCCTCTTTCTCGGCTCCGAGCGCGCCTCTTATCTGAACGGTGTCACCGTCCCCTTCGACGGCGGCGCGTGTCTCTGTTTACCTTAGACGCCAAATATATGGAAGGGAGGGGTGGGGATGAGGCGTTTCGTCGCCTTCGATGTGGAGACCACGGGACTGCACGGTTTTTTCGACCGCGTGGTGGAGGTGGGCGCCGTCCGATTCGATCTCGGCGGGCCGGGGGAGACGTTCCAGTCGCTGGTCGATCCGGGGAGGCCGATTCCGCCGGAGACGACGGTGGTGCACGGGATCGACGACCGAAAAGTCGCGGGCGCGCCGACCTTCGAGGAGGTGGCGCCGGAGCTGATCCGCTTTTTCGGCGAGGCGACGATCGTGGCGCACAACGCCCCCTTCGATCTCTCCTTTCTCCTCGCCTCGTGCCAGAGGGGAGGGATCGATCCGCCCCGTTCGGAGGCGGTCGATTCGATTCGGCTCGCGCGGGCCGCCTTCCCGGAGATGCCCGGATACTCTCTCGATCTTCTGGTGGGGAGGCTCGGCATCGAGAGGGAGAGGGGGCATCGGGCGCTTCCGGACGCCTTCGCCGCGGCGCGCCTTTCGATTCGGGCGATGGAGGCTCTCGGCGCGCGGGACGGGGAGGGCGTGGAGCGGGTTCTCGCGGAGGTGGGGCCGCCGGCGCCGATCGGATCGTTCGGGTACGAGGCGGATCCCGTGCTCCCCGAGGGGCTCGCGGCGATCGGGGACGCGCTCCGCGAGGGCGGAAACGTGCGCGTGCTCTACGAGGACGGATCGGGACGGCGGACGGAGAGGGTGCTCGCGCCTCTGCGGATCGCGCGGGTCCGCAGCACGCTCTTCATGGACGCGGCGTGTTCGCTCCGGGGATCGGTGCTCTGCTTCCGGCTGGACCGCGTGCGGGAGGTGTTGGGAAGGGAGTAGCGGCTCGGCGTTCGCGCACTCTTACGCGGCCCATTCGGAACTGGATACCTTTTTTCTCCCTCCGGTCGCAAAAAGAGAATCTGGTTTCCCTCGCCTCTAATCGGTATCGCTATCGGTATCGATATCTATTTCCTTCCCCCACCGGTCTCCATTCGGGGCACGGTGTGGGGAGCCGGACGGACGGGTAATCCCTCTCGGAGTCCGGGGCGTGCCGCCCCCTGGGTGGGTTCGTGATCGCCACGGAGTTTCCACAAGGGTGCG
>JAFGGD010000051.1 GCA_016930695.1 Candidatus Eisenbacteria bacterium | reverse complement strand
GCCCTCGTGCAAATAACAGCCTTCCTCTTAGATAAGAGAGATACGAATGGCCCCCAAGATTCCATGTATCTCTATAGGCTCTTACCGTTTCCTGTTCTCTAGTCAGATCATCCTCTTTGTCCTTAACGTCTCGATTTGTGACCTCACGCTGAAAATTGCTCGCGAACTTGATCCCATACGGCGGATCGATGTAGATCATCTGCACCTTGCCGGCGAGGTTTTCGCGACGCGCCAGAGAGGACATCACCTCCAGGCTGTCCCCCAGGATGAGCCGGTTCGCCCAGTCCACGTCGTGTTGGTAGAACTTCACCTCTTCCTGATAGGGCAATTCCGGATCGGCGAAGAGATCTCTCTGGGCGTCTTCCCGCATCGCGGCGCGGACGATCGCCTGGGCGCTCACCCTCTCGTGGATGTGGAGCGCCACCGGATCGACCTCGAACCATCCCCGGTCGTGCTCCTCCTTCTTCCCCGCCCACTCCAACCACGGCTGATGGTTCGCGAGCGCCCCGCGGAGGAGTTCCGCCTCCTCCTCGGAGAGTTGGGCGCGGACCTTCTCGGCGATCTCCTCCAGGCGGTCGCTCTTCCCGGTCGGATCGAAGCGGAGTTCCGGGGAGAGATGGGGATTGTAGTGATAGCGGACCTTCCCCTTCTCCGGCACCTTCCCCTCGGCGGCGATCTTCGCCGGGGGAATGTTCTTCCTCTTCTGCCCGGCGTGGCGGTAGTCCTTGGTCTCGATCTTGGAGGCGTTCTTGCGGCGCGCCATGGTCCACTCCGTTTCGATTCGGTTCAGCCTTCGTCCGGCGCCTTTCCGTGCGCGCAGATCAGACGGAAATCGCAGCAGGCGCATCGTTCCTCATCCGGCCGCGGGGGGAACTCCCCGCGGCGGATGGCGCGGATCGCGCGGGTGACCCGCTCGACCCCCTCGGCGCTCTTCCCCTCACCCACCTCCACCGCGCGGCGGGTCCCGTGTTTTAGCTCGTGCACGTATCCGGCGACCACGTTCAGCCCCTCGCCGCGCGCCGCCTCGGCGTAGATCCCGACCTGGAGGCGGTATTCGTCGTCCCGGTCCGGGTCGGCGGAGGTCTTGTAGTCGACGATGGCGAGGCGGCCGGGGCTTCCGTCCTCCTCGTCGAGGATGACGTCCGCGCGGCCGGAGAGGCTTCCTTCCGGGAGAAGGAGGCGGAAGGGGCGCTCCGTCTCCCAGACGCGGCGTAGGTCGTCGGCGTAGTCGGCGAGATAGCGCTTCACCAGGCGGTCGGCGGCGGCGTGCATCCGTTTGTACTCCGGCGTCCGCGCGAAGGGAAGGTAGAAGTCCTCCTCCAGGAGGGCGCGGACTTCCCGCGCCGTGGGGATCTTCCCCGTCTCCCGGGCGGTCTCGGCGATCCGGCGGAGGATGTGGTGGATCGCCCGACCGTAGCCCAGCTCGGTGGCGAGTTCCTGCTGGAAACCGAAGTGGGCGGAGAGACGGTAGCGGTGGGCGCACTCTTCGTAGCCGAGGACGTCCGAGAAGGAGATCTCCAAGGGGGGCGCCTCCGGATCGAGCGCCTTCTCCGGTTTGGGGGGAAGGGGGAGGCGCTTGAGGGAGCGGATGCCGCCGTTCGACTCCGCCACCTCTTCGAGATAGGGGGAGGGCTTCGCGCGGTTCTTCATCTTCTCGAAGTGGGAGAGGTAGAGGATCTCCTTGGCGCGGGTCATGGCGACGTAGAAGAGACGCCTCTCCTCGGGATCTCCTCCCTCGTAGCGGCGGCGGGTATCGTCGGAGAGGACGCCGTCCGGAAGGTGCCAGTCCTTCGGTTGACCGGACCGCGCGGCCGGGAAGCGGCGGGAACTGAGCGCCGGCAGGAAGACGACCGGCCATTCGAGCCCCTTCGCCCGGTGGACGGTGACGATGTCGACGGCGTCCACTTCCTGCTCATCTTCGCCGCCGAAGTCCTCGTAGGCGTCGCGCGCGTAGTGAAGGAGGTAGCCGTAGAGACTCCGGTAGTACTCCTTGCCGCGGTCGCGTCCGGGGGTGTAGACCCGTTTGCCGTCCTCGTCGACGGTGCGGCCGCGGCGGGTGACGTGTTCGAAATCGGCGAGGAGTTCGGAGAAGCGGGCGTAGGCGCCGAGACGGGCCGAGGACCGGGGGTCGTCGGGGTTCAGCTCGTGGGCGCCCAGAAAGCGGAGGAGGCGATAGAAATCGCCGACGATGCTGACCGGCCGCGTCCCCCGTAGACGGTAGCTCTTCCAGTCCTCCAGATACTTGCGGAGGCCGGGGAACTCCCCGCGCTTCCGGCCGAATTGCCGGCTGAGGCCCTGGACGATGTTATCGAGGCTCGCCTCACGGGATGGGCCGTAACGCTCGTCTTTCCATTCCAGATCCACGAACCAGGCGTGAATCTCCCCGAAGAGGTTGATCTCGGGATGAAGGAAGAGGCCGGTCCGTCCTTTGCAAGAGGAAGGGATTCCACGCTTCTCCAGTGCTTCGATCAAGACGGGCGCCGACGTGCGAACCGAACGGAAGAGGACGCCGATATCCTGGTAGCGATAGCCTTGTTTATGGAGACGCTCGATCGTCTCGGCGATCTTCTCCGCTTCTTCTTCCGGGTTGGCGGCCGACCAGGTCACCACCTGGTGAGCGGAGGCCTCCCGAACCGGCCGCATCGCCTTTTCGAGTCGCTGCGGGATCGTTTGGGCGAACCGGTTCGCGGCGCGGACGATCTCCGGGCGGCTCCTGCGGTTGGTTTCCAAGCGGATCGGCTCCGCGCGGCGGTATCGGCGGGTGAAGCCGAGGATGTTTGACACGTCGGACCCGCGCCACTGGTAGATCGACTGGTCGTCGTCGCCGACGACGCAGAGTTCCACCGGCTTCTCGGCGAGAAGGCGGATCAGCGCTTCCTGCGCGGGATTGATGTCCTGGTACTCGTCGACGATGAGGTGCCGGAGCGGGGCGTGGACCCGCCGATGAACCTCCGGTCTCCGGAGCATCTCCACCGTGCGGGAGATGATCATGCCGAAGGTGAGCACGCGATAGCGGTCGAGCGTGTCCAGATAGGAGGCGTAACACGTGCCGAGTTCCGTCCCCTCCAGGTCGGCCGGATCGATCAGCTCGTTGCCGATCACGTCGGCGGTCCAGGCGAACGCGGCGATCGATTTCCATTTCCCGTGGCCGCATCCCGTCCGGTCGATGCCGAGCCGCCGGTATTCGCGTGCGAGAAGGCCGGCGTGCCGGTTCTCGTCGACGACGTCGTAGTTGCCGTATTCGGGGACGTAGGTCTGGAGAAGGCGGAAGCAGTAGCTGTGGATGGTGCCGACGAAGAGAGGGGCGAGCCTGGCGAGGTATTCCGGTCCACGCACGTCGGCGACGCGTCGCTGGATCCGGTCCTGCAGTTCAGCGGCCGCCCGCTCGGTGAAGGTGAAGGCTACGATGGATTCGGGCGGGGCGCCTTCGTTCACGAGAGCGGCGACACGCCGGGCCACCGACTCGGTTTTCCCCGAACCGGCGCAGGCGATCACCTGCACGGGACCGCCCCGGTGGTCGATGACCTGCTTCTGCTGCTTCGAAAGCTTTATGGTAGACATAACCCTCACTCATCATAGCAGATCCGTCAAGAGACCGGTGACAGGGATTATCGCATTCCAGAAGGGAGTCGAGGCTACCCTCGGTTCTCGAAGCCGGCCCCTCTCGTGACCCCTCCGTAACCAGATACCTTTTCGCATTCGCGGTATCTGGTTACGAAGAGCCCTCGCCCCGCCCCGCGTCGAGAAGCCTCTCCGCCAGTTCGAGGGCGTCCGCCGGCCAGTAACGCTCGGGACGGGGATGGCGAACGCGGGGGTCGCCTCGGCGCGGGCGGCAGGAGAGGATCGCCTTCTCCCACTGTGCGGGGATCGCTTCGCGCCCGTGGACCGCGCCGAGAAGGGCGCCGCCGATCGCGGCGTTGGTGTCGGTGTCGCCGCCGCGCATCACCGTGTCGACCACCCCCTCCTCGAGATCCGGCGCGTGAAGAAGCTGCCAAAAGGCGTTCTGGAAGGCGATCAGCGCCCATCCCTGCAGGCGGGAATAGTCCGCGGGAGGCGAGTCCGCCGCGCCGCGAAGCGCCTCCATCAGAGAGGGATCGATGCCCCGCTCCTCCGCGCGCGCGATCGTTTCCATATAAAGGGCGTCCGGCGAGAGGCCGTCCTTCACCGCCCGGGCGATCGCCGCCGCGAAGAGCGCGTTCGCCTGCCGGCAGACCGGGTGGGGATGGGTGAGGGAGGCGTCCTCCTCGGCGAGGGCGGCGACCTCACCGATCGCGCGAAAAGCGCCGAAGACGCCGAGGGGGCTGATCCGCATGAGCGCGCCGTTCGCCTGGCTCTCCTCGTTCGGGCGGCCGCGGAGACCTTGGGCGATGGTGTTCCCGCAGTCGAAGGGACCGGAGTCGATCCACTCCACGTAGACCGCCCGCGCCCCCTCCCGGTCGTACCCACGGCGCTCCACCAGCATCCGCGCCAGCCCGAGGGCCATCTCCGAATCGTCCGTCGGCTGCCCGGCTATGGTGTTCCACGTCCCGCCGTCCGCGAGTTCCCGAACCCCCTCCGGATATTCCAACCGGATCTCCTCCGCCCGCCGGAACTCGACCAGCGACCCGAGCGAATCCCCGGCGAGCTGCCCGAGAAGGGCGCCCTGTGCGCGGGAGAGGATCTTGTCCTCGTCATTCATTCCACGATTCTCCCGAGTTCGATCCGACATGAATCAGATGCGAATGCATCCGTCCCGTACATCCGACGGAATCCTACCCGTTTACCGGCGGAGTCCGAAATGCCGACGTGAAGGAAAGTCCCGCCCTCATCCCGCCGATCCCAGTCCGGGAAGGTCGCCGAGGTCTCGCGGGTGCGTTGGATCGAGGTTCGCTCGCACCGGCGCCCCCGGAAACGTTCACCTCTCTTCCTCATCCTTTTCTACATGGGGGCGGAAACCGGAGAAGGTCGTTTCGTCTTCGCCGAGCGAAGAGTCTGGGTCCGCCTTCCACCGGTTCCGCCCCGTAAGGGTCATCCAGAGATCCATGAGGAGGAGCGTGATCAATTCCGACATGGATCGATGACCCCCTTTCCCGGATGCCGAGGTGGAAACCTCGTGCGTGGTCCGGGTCCTCGGAAGGGAGAGCGCCTTCCGGGAGACGGGAAAAGCAATTCAGATGCCGGAATCGATGCCGTACTTGCGGAGCCAGTTGGTGAGGGTTTGGTAGCTGGGGAGGCCGGTCAGTTCGGCGGCGCGGGTCTTGTTGCCGCCCGCCTCGTCGAGGGCGCGACGGAGGTAGTGGCGGGCCACGTCCGCGAGGAGATCGGAGAGGTTAAACCCTTCTCCCATGGGACGATCGAGGACCGTCTCGGCGCGCGCCCCCGGCGAGTCGAGGAGGGCGCGGCGGACGTCCTCGGCGCCGATCCTCGGCCCCGCCGTCCAGATCGCCGCGCGGAGCAGGGTGTTGGTCAGCTCCCGGACGTTCCCCGGCCAGGAGTGATGGAGAAGAAGATTTCTTGCGGATGCGGTAAGTTTCTTATCCTCGTGCCCCGGCTCGCCGGCGCTCTCCCGGTTGATTTTCTCGAGGAGGCGGTCGATCAGGAGCCCCACGTCCCCCGGCCGCTCGCGAAGGGGCGGCAGGGGAATCACCGCCACGGCGAGCCTGTAGAAGAGATCGGAGCGGAAATCGCCGGAGGCGACGCGGGCGAGGAGGTTCCGGTTGGTGGCGGCGATGATCCGGACGTCGGCGCGGACCGGGCGGCTCTCGCCGACCGGCACGATCTCTCCCTCCTGCAGGACACGGAGGAGCTTCACCTGAGCCGGCGGCGGCAGTTCCCCCGCCTCGTCGAGAAAGAGGGTCCCGCCGTCGGCGGCGCGGAAGTGTCCCGCCCGGTCGGCGCCGGCGCCGGTGAACGCCCCCTTTTTATGTCCGAACAATTCCGACTCGATCAGGTTCTCCGGGATGGCGCCGCAGTTCACCGCGACGAAGGGGCCGTCCCGGCGCGGCCCCGCCTCGTGGATCGCGCGCGCGAGCAGTTCCTTCCCCGTCCCCGACTCCCCCTCGATCAGCACCGGCACGGTGCGCGGGGCGACGCGGCGGGCGAGGAGGATCACCTCATCCATCACCTTGCTCCTGTGGAGGATGTCGGCGAAGGCGGGGGACTCCGGCGGGAGCCCGGCGGCGAGACGCTCCACTTCGCGGTCCGGGGCGCGCAGGAGATCGGGGAGAAAGTCGGCGGAGATGTCGAAGGGGACGTCGGCGACGCGGACGCCGTGGTCGCGGGAGGACTCGATCAACTCGGCGGGGAAGCGGGTCTTCCCGAGGATGATCCAGACCGCCGCCATCGCCGGCGTGCCCGGGGAGAGATGAAAGGTGAGCCGCCCGTCCCGTCGCCCCTCGATCACGCCCGCCACCACCGCCGACGCGCGCTCGTAAATCTCACCGAAGCGGGTGGGACCGCTGAGGAGCGCCTCATGGACGATCACCTTCCCCCTCGCCTTGCCCCGGAGCCAGGCGGCGTAGACCGCCGTGCTCTCCTCCGGGAGGTTGCCGAGGAGGTGCACCTCGTCGAAATCGCGCCAGAGGACCGCCTGGGCGATCGGCCCGGATCCCGCCTCCGAATCCTCCAGAGGCCCCTTCAGATCGGCCATCCCGACCCAGGCGAAGAGGAGATCGCTCATGGCGGGAAGTATAAAGATATTTGGGTCGGAGGTAAAGAAGTTTGCGGATCGCGAAGGGCTTTTCGGAACCGGATTCCCTTCGATCGAGCGAAGCGGTAGAGAAGGTATCTGGTTACGGAGGAACCATATTTCACGTGAGAGGGTCAGGGTGAGGGTTCCCCTTCTTCTTCCAGCACCCGAAGAATCGAATGCAACACCGCCTCCGTTTCCATCATGACTTGATGATTCCAGAATCGCAGGACGCGGAATCCCTCGCTTTCCAGATACTTGTCTCGCCGTCGATCATATTTCTCCGTCGCGCTCTCCCCGTGCTGTCCGCCGTCCAGTTCGACGACTACTTTTATTTCCAAGCATACGAAATCGACCACGTAGGGACCGATAGAACGCTGCCGGCGAAACTTGTATCCCAGAAGGCGGCGATCACGGAGCCGTTTCCAGAGAAGTCCTTCCGCATCCGTCTGATGCTTGCGGAGTGTTCGACGGAATGCCCTTTTCCCATCCACCCCTCACCCCCCGTCTATCCTCATGCACCCTCACCCTGACCCTCTCCCGCGAACAAGGATAGCGGGAGAGGGAAATGGCCTCGTCATTCTAATGATAAACGGTAACGACATACAGACGGAAAACAGGCAGGAATCACGACCATGAACAGATGAAACTCGCTCTCCCGTTCCGGGTATTCAAGGGTCAGGATCCGCGCGCATCCGAAGATGAACCCTCACCCCAACCCTCTCCCGCACCTGAATAGAGCGGGAGAGGGAGAACCTCTGTCAATCCAGCAAACAACATCCATTTCAAAAACCGGTCGAAGACCGACTTTGGCGGGATTCCCTCTCCCGTTCTCGACATTCCACTGGAGAGGGAGAAGGAGGGGAGGATCACCGTCATCGAACAGGTGACCCTCCCGGTGAATCTATCTCCCCTCACGGAGCGCGCGGCGTTCCTCGTATTCACTGCTCTTGCTCTCCGGATAGCCGTACGCCTCGGGGTAGAGAAGACGGCCCGGCGGGCAGATCTTGCTGTCCGCCGTCTTCCTCTCTTCCACCGGCCGGGCGAACCGACGCATCACCGGGTCGTCCCGGTCGGCCATCACCATCCAGCCCACCTCGCGTCCCGGATCGCCGTAGACGGTGAACGAGACGTGATCGGCGTTCCACTCGTAGCCGGTGAGGAAGGGCTTGCCGACGGTGGAGAGGTTCACCGTCGCCTCCGTCTCCTTGGCGAGCGCCTCGAAATAGTCCGGCATGGTGACCGTCCCCTCTCCGTCGCCCCCCAGCGTCACCGTCCCCCGGTAGACCAGGAGGTTCTCCGGGGACTCGACGAAGTTGTGGCGGAGGAGTTTGTTCTCCGGGTCGAGGGGATGATCGATCAGGAAGGAACCGCTCGCCTTGGAGATCCAGCCGGCGATCATGACGTCTCCGTCGAAGAACGCGGCCAACGAGTTGTCGCTGTGCGTGAAGAGCGCCCGGTCGTTGGTGCTGTATCCGACGAGCGCCTCCTGCTCCTGTGTGATCGAGCGGAGACCGTAGCTGTTGTCGCTGAAGACGCGGACGGCGATACTGTCGACGCTCTGGGCGCGAAGGGCGACCCCGTTGTCGTTTAGGGTAACGTAGGAGGAATCGTCGCCGTCCGGTCGTCCGGAGAAGTGGGCCATGCCGTTCTCATCCAGGGAGAGCCGCACATTCTGGCCCAGCGTACTTCCCGTTCCCACGGAGAACTTGTCGTCATTCGAATCATCCACGCCCATGTACCAGTGCGAACCGGTGTTGAACACGACCGAATTGCCCCAGTACCCGTTCAACGTGAGCGTGCCGAGAAGGTCGGTCTGGGGGCCGATGCCCACCTTGTGCTCCTCGAAGTCCCCGTAGATCAGTATGTCATTCGCCGTGGAGTCGTTGGCGATGAGGAGCTTGTTGTTCACGTTCGACAGGAATCGACCGGCCTTGTATCCGATGATCACGTTGTCGCTCGAACTGTCGCCCGGTCCGTCGTCGGGTCGCACGCCGACTCCGATGAAGACGTTCCTATCCCCTCCCTCCTTCGTTCCCACGTCCGCGCCGACATAGGTGTTGTAGTTCCCTTTGCCGTTCGCGTTCGAGCCGACGCAGGTGTTGCCGATTTCCCATCCGGCATGGGAACAACCGGCGTTGTAGCCGACGCTGGTGTTCTCGCTTCCGAATCCCTTGGCGTCCTCCCCGATCGCCACGCAGTTGTCCGAGCCGGCCCCGCCGATCGCGCCGCCGATCAGGAGGCAGTCGGAATCGCGGACCTCCAGGAACGGTTCGCTCTTGATCCGATACAGCGAATCGGTGTTCACCACGCCCGAGACGACGAGGTCCGTAGGATTCGCGGCCGCGCCGATCCGCACGTCCCCTTCCGGCTCGAGGTAGAGATCTCCCGTGTCGGTGACCACATGTCCATCCGTCCCGTCGTGGGTGATCTCCGTGTAGGTTCCCCAGCTGTCGGACGCGCTCCCCATGACGCGGAGGATCGCGTCGTAGGAACGGGCGTTGCTGTTCTTGCCGGCGAAGTAGAAGACCTCGTCCGACGCGTCGTCGCCGGTGATGTAATGCAGGGAGTTGTTTTCGAAGCGGATCCCCGGGCGGTCGCTGCTCCCGTTCGAGTCGCGAAGGACGAGGGTCGTGTTCGCGCCGCCGGGGTTGGAGACGCGCATGGTGCCGTTCACGTCCAGCTTGTAGCCGGGCGAAGAGGTCCCGACTCCCACGTTCCCGGCCACATTGCTGCTCATGTTCGAGCCGTTCACCGTCCAGTCGCCGTCGGACAGGACGGCGGGGGACGCCCAGCTCGCCTCGCCGGCGGCGTCGGAGGTGAGAACGTAGCCGTCCGCCGCGCCCGTCGGCATGTGAAACGCCTCGGTCCGCACCGTCCCCGCCACGTCCAGGTCCGCCGCGGGCGCGGTCGTCTTCACGCCGACCCGGCCGTCCGGTCCGCCGACGAAGAAGGTCGCCGTCGTGTCGCCGAAACCGATCAGGAACGAATTATCGATGTCGTTGGTCAAACGTCGTTCGAGTTGGATGCCGAGACCGCTGCCGATGGTGAAGGCGTTCTCACCGGAACTGTGGAGGTTCAGGCCGATCGCGACGGACCCGTCGCCGGAGGCGCGCACGGCATCGCCGAAGGCGGTCGACCAGTAGCCCATGTTGTCATGGGTCCAGTCATGGCTGGAACTCACTTCCCCCGCCCGGAAAGCGGCCTTCCGGGGATACCAGAGCATCTCCGGACCGGTTCTCCCCGAATCGAGCCGGACCCCCTCGTAGAGCTCTCCCTTCGCCAGGATGCCGCCGTCGCCGGCGAGGCTCAGTTTCATGCGGGGATAGTCCGCGCCGATCCCGACGTGTCCGTCCACGTTGGCGATCAAATTGTCCGGGCCGATCTGCTCGATCACCGTCCAGTCGCCGTCCGATTCCACGCCCCCCGGCTGCCAGGCGGCGTTGCCGGAGGCGTCGGAGGTGAGCACGTAGCCGTCCTCCGCGCCGGTCGGGATCTGCAGGCTGTCGGCGCGCACCTTCCCCGCCACGTCGAGGTCCGCCGCGGGCGCGGTGGTCCTGACGCCGACCCGGTTCTCCGGACCGCCGACGAAGAGCGCCGCCGTGGTGTCGCCGAAACCGACGACGAGGGAGTTCTCGATGTCGTTCACCAAGCTGTCCGCGGCGTCGATTCCGGAGCCGATCGCCATGGCGTTCTCCGCCGGGCCGGCCCGGAGGAACGAGCCGATCGCGACATTCCCCGTTCCGCGCGCCGCCGACGACCGGCCGAGCACCGCCGAGAAGGCGCCCGCCGCGGTGATGCCGCTCCCCGCCGCGAAGGAGGCGGTGCCGGTGGTGGTGGTCCCCCAGCCGAGCGCCGCCGACGCCTGACCGGTGGCGCGGGTGTTCCGGCCGAGGCCGATCG
>JAFGGD010000050.1 GCA_016930695.1 Candidatus Eisenbacteria bacterium | reverse complement strand
GCTCTCCCTTCGGGGCACGGTCCGGATGCTTCCGCATCCTCCCTCTTCTCGCTCGCCGACCCACCTTCGCCCGCCCCGTTAAGCTCGCAGATTCATTTATCCCCTCGACGGAGGCGGGCTCCGGTGGGTGCCCGGCGAGTCGAGAGGGCCCCGAGAGGGAGACCGGCGGCGGAAGGGAGTCGCCTCCCGCCCCTTCTCCTCGAAGGATCACGCCGTCCGTCCGAGGAGGAGGCGGAGAGGATGGTTCCTCTTTCGGTTTCGGATTCTCTCCAATCAAAAGCGATGAGGTGTCCGGCACCCGGGAGCCCGCTCTCCGTGGTCCGTTGCAGAAAAGGCGAGGCCCGGGCGGAAAACCCGGGCCTCGCGGTCGATTTGCGATTTCGCCTCGATCAGCGGAGAAGGACCGCCTTGCGTGTCGCGGTCCGGTCCGCCGTTTCGACGCGGACGAAATAGACGCCGCTGGCGACGGCGCGCCCCCGGTCGTCCTCGCCCCGCCAGACGACGGCGTTCGCTCCCGCCGGAACGTTCCGGTCGGCGACCACGCGGACAAGGCGGCCGGTCACGTCGTATACGGCGACCCGCGCCCGACCGGGGCGGTTCGTCTCGAAGCGGATCGTCGCCGCCGGGTTGAAGGGGTTCGGCGCGACGGGAAGGAGACGAAGCGCCGCGGGCGCGGAAGCGCCGCCGCCGCTCACGCCGGTCGCCTCGTCCACGGCGTAGCCGAGAAGCTCGATGTCGTCGATGTTCCATCCGCAATATTGGGTCCCGTCGTTCGTCGGGCCGAGGGACCAACGGAGGTAGAGGGTGGCGCAGTCGTCCGCCCAGGGGGAAAGGTTCACCTCTTGAACGATCCAGTTGCAGTCGTTGATCCGGCCCGTGTTGCTCCAGACCTGATAGAAATTCACGCCGTCCCGGCTCACATCGATCGACACGTGGTCGTATTCCGGATAGTCCACGCCGAGCCATCGGTCGAAGCGGAGGAGAACGTCGAAGATGCCCGAGCAGTCGATCGGCGTCGAGGTGAGGTGGCGCTCCGCCTGCCTGTTCCGGTAGTCGCCTGTCAGGTTGAAGCCGAAGCAACTGTCGCCCGTGCTCGCACCCGTCGGGTCGGGGCATCCGGCATCGCCCCCCTCACCGGTCGGATAGCCGTAACCCCAGGGCCCGGCGGTGGTCCAGCCCGGGTTGACGTCGAGATCCCAAGAATGGACGACGGCCCTCTCGCCGATGCAGGCGGCGATGATGCGGGAGGCGTCGCCGATATGGTTGGTCTGATCTGTGAAACGGAGGACCGCCGCGTGGGCTCCCTCGGGGAGAAACGCCGAGCCGCCGTTCGGCGTCGTGGTCACGCGCGCCGTGTCGCCGGGAGCGAGGCTCCCGGAAAGATCACCGGTGAGGTCGAGCCAGCCCGGAGGGGAGACGAAACCGACCTCGTACTCGATCGTGTCGGCTCCCTGCACCACGAACCACCACTCATCCGGCGTCGCGGGGAGGGGTGATCCCTCATCCCCTTGATGGATGGCGCCGAACTCCGGCTCCACGTGGAGGCCGCGGTTCATCGCGTACCCCTTGATGCAGAAGTTGGCGGTTTCATCATCGCCGGTGAGATCGATCCAGGACCCGCCGCTCTTGTAAAAACTCTCTCCCGGGTCGGCGCGGGACTCGACGATGACGCGATAGTCGGCGCCGAGGAGAACCGGCACGCCGGAGGTCCTGTCGAAGGGATGCCCGCCCGTGGAGAGAGAGAGATAAACGTAGAAGTCGTCCCCTTCGGCGAGTTCCACCGGCGCGTCGAGATCGACGGAATGGAAGCCGGTCCGCGCGAAGAACCCCGTCGTGGAGGAGAGTTCGTCCAGGAGGACGCCCCCCTCGAAGCGGTCATAGATCCGGATCGTGTAGTCCACCGAGTCGGCGGCGGTGAAGAAACCGACCGCCGTCAGCGCCTCATCCCCCTCGGCGGTGAAGGCGTTGAACGCCTCGTCCGCGTCGGCTTTGGTGTCCCTCCAACCGTGGTAGTCGTGGTAATACACATGGTCGAAGGGCATGGGGACCACGTCCCGGAACTGGACCGCGCCCATCTGCGGGTCCTGACAGCAGGTCTTGTCGTAGTAGGAGATCCAGAAGAAACCGCTGAAGCCCCAATTCGCGCCCCAGCTGTTCTTGCAGAGCCACGCCCCGGGCGCCGGCGCCTGGGTCGCCTTGTCGTCGTCCCATCCGACGATGGTGACGGCGTGGTTCGGCTTGGTCGAATCGGACGGCGGCTGGTAGTGCACGTAGTTTTGGATGAAGCCTCCGCTGGAGCAGTAGGCGGTGCTGATCGCGCCGTGCGCCATCAACGCTTCCTTGATCTCGTCGATGCGGGAGAGATCGCTCTCGGCGACGAACCACTCGACGTGGCGCGGGAAGTAGTAGTGGTAGGAAAGAGCGTCCCGGTCCGGCGCCGAATCGTAGTACTGGGCGTCCACGTCGCGCACCGCTCCCTCGCCCCGCACGATATAGGCGGAGGAGACCCGGTAGTCGCCGCCTTGGTGCACCGTGAGCCCGCTCCCGTCCGGCGGGTCCAGGTCGTCGTTGTTGTGCTGGTTGAAGCCGTTCCACCAGTCCAGGTGATACTCGGCCAGGTTCGGTTCGCCGCTCTCTCCTGCGGCGGCCCACACGCCGCTCATCAGCAGGTTGCTCTCCAGGGAGCCCATCGTGCCATGGGTCCAGCAGGTTCCTCCCTGTTGCGAGCGAACGCCGGTCACGTAATTCTGGCCGCCGACGTCGCGCAGGTCGAAACTGCTCGGTGGGTCGGCGAAAACGGTGGAGGCCGAGAGCAACGGCAGGATGATCGCGATCGCGCACGCCGCGCGCCGGAACCGAGGAAGAGGCATGTTGTCTCCTTCACATAAAGTGTCCGGATCGGCGGGTGGGGGCTCGCGACAGGCGAGTCGCCGTCGGGACGGTCCGCACGGGAGGGCCGAAGCTATCTAGCTGATACTATAGCAGTTCCACGCGAAAAACACAAGGGGGCGCCCCGGCCGGCTCCCGCGGACGGGGGGGCGGCGACAGGGGATCAGACCGATTCCTCTTCCGGATCCGCGCCGGAGAGAAACCGGTAACCGATGCCGGGAATGGTGATCAGATAGTCGGGTGAGGTGGGATCGGTCTCGATCTTCCGTCGCAGCCTGTGAACAAGCTGCTTCAGTAAAAAGCGGTCGCCGGAGCCCCGATATCCCCAAACGTGGCTGGTGATTCGTTCCGTTGGAACGGCGTAGCCGGTGTTGGTGACGAGGAGCTGCAGAAGCCGGAACTCGAGGGGCGTCAGGGGTACGGGCTTGCCGCCGCGAATGCTCACCTGGCGGTTCTCCGTGTCGAGCGCGAAGTCCCCCGTGAGGAGGGGGGCGGGTTTCTCGATTCCGGTGCGCCGGAGAAGGGCTCGGATGCGGGCGAGCAGGGTCCGGGGACTGAAGGGCTTGGTCAAGTAATCGTCGGCGCCGTGATCGAGGGCCTGAACCAGATCCTCCTCCGCGGAGCGTACCGTCAGCATCATGACGGGGGTCGTGTTTTTCTTCTCGCGGATTTTGACGAGCACCTCCAGGCCGTTTAGGCCGGGAAGGTTGAAATCCAAGACGACCAGGTCCGGCATCTCCTCGTCGAAGACCTTCAGCGCGGCGGGGCCGTCGGCGGCCCGCACGACCATGTACCCCGCCTGCCGGAGGGCGAAGGAGATCAGGTTCAACAGCTCGAGATCGTCGTCAACGACCAGAATCTTCATCTGCGCCCTCCCGGGGGAGCACGACGGACATGCGCGTCCCCTTCTCGCGGCTCACCGCCTCGACGCGCCCGCCGTGACGCTCCAGAATGGAACGGACGATGTACAACCCGAGCCCCATCCCGCGCGGCTCCGGCTCTTCCGTCGGGGAACGGAGGAATCTCTGAAAGAGAGGTTCCACGGCTCCCGGAGGGAGACCGGGCCCTTCGTCCTCGACCCAAAGGCGCAGCTCCTTCTCTCCCACGGACCCGCCGATTCCGATGGTCGTTTCGGGGGGGGCGAACTTGTTGGCGTTCGCCAGGAGGTTCACGAAAACCTGCACCAGCCGCGGCGCGTCTCCGACCACCGGGGGGAGAGGATAGGGGAGATCGACGTGGAGGGATTGCCGCTGGAGTTCCAGTAGGGGGGATACCATCTCGATCGCCTCCTCCACGACCTCGTCCAGGGCGATCGGCCGCCGCCGGAGCTTGTCCTCTCCCGCCTCGATCCGCGAACTCTCCAGCAGGTTGTCGATCAGGTGGGATAGCCGCAGGGTGCCTCGCTCGATGGAGAGGACCAGTTCCCGCACTTCCTCCGTTTGCAGATCGGGCAGCTTGTCCCGGAGGAGTTCGAGAGACGCCAACTGGGCGGTGAGTGGGGTCCGAAACTCGTGCGAGATGTTGGCGAGCACCGCGTCACGGAGCCTGCGCGCGGACTCTTCCTCCGTCTCTTCCCGCATGACCTGGAACTGGTGCAGCTCCCGGACGTCGCCGTCGTAGTGCGCGCCGGAGGGGGCGCTCGTGATGACGACGGCCCGATAGGTGCCGTCGGGGCGGCGGAGGTACTCGGTCGCCTGAGCCCGCCCGCGGAAACGGGCGTGCAGGATGGGACAGCTTTCGTCGCAGGGACGAACGCCGGATTGTCCGCGCGGCCTCAGGATGTCGCCGCAGAACCGGCCGATCCCGAAATCCGGTTCGATGTCGAGGAGCGCGGCGGCCTGCGGATTCATGTAGCGTATCCGCCGCTCCCGGTCCACCTCGAAGACCCCCTCCGCGATGCCGGTCAGGATCGCCTCGCTTTCGTTCCGGCGTTTGCAGAGGTCGTTGGTGAGGGCGAGGACGCGCTCCCGCATCTCCTCCATGGTGTTCGCCAACACGTCGATCTCGGGGCCGGAGACCCGGGGAACCGGTGAGAGGAGGTCTCCCCGGCCGATCCGGGAAGCCGCCGCGGTGAGCGTCCCGATCGGTCCGGCGATGCGCCGCGCCAGAACACGGGAGAGGACCGCCGCGAGCAGACCCGTGACGAAGGTGAGCACAAGAAGTCCACGGATCAACTTTTTGAGCGGCGCCGCGACCGATTCCATCGGAATGGCGGCCTCCACGATGCCCGCGATCCCGCCCGTCCGGTCCGGAAGGGGAACGGCGGCGTAATAGATCCGGTCCTCGTCCAGTCGGGCCGATGTGTTTCCGTTTCCGCCGAGCGCGCGGTGGCGGAGAGATTGCATGAGTCCGTACCCGTGGTTCTCCACGTCGCGGCGGGAGAGAATCGACACGGGGAGGGCCACCTTCTCTCCCGTTTCGCGCGCGTACTCTTCGTCGAGAACGATGACGGCCATTACCGACGCCCCGGGCGTTTCCTCCGCCGGTGAACGGGCGAACAAAATCATCGGCCCCTCTTCGGGAGTGAGAACCCGCCAGTCCGATCCGCCGTCGCTCCCCGCGCCCGAAAAGGCGGGGAAACCATCGGTCGAAACGAACCGGTCTCCGTAGCGCACCGCGCAGTCGGTGAACTCGCTCGTGTTCCGGAAGTCGGCGAGAAACACCGCCAGTTCCCCGTCGTCCCCCGAGCGGAGCAGCCGGTTGAGTGTGGGGCGTTTCGCGAGAAGCTTCACCGAGGAGAGAAGGCGGTCGCCCCCGCGTTCGATCGCGGAGAGGGCTCCGCCGGCCGCCGCCTCCGTCTGGGCGACCGCCCTGTCGTCGGCCAGGCGCCGCAGGAGGGAGACGCCCGCCCCGCCCACGACGACCATCGCGGCCAGCAGCATCCCCATGTGGATCAACAGGAGGATCGTGCCCAGTTTCAGTCGGCGCATGGTCTTCCCCCTTCGCCGGGCCGGAAGGACACCGTCATCGTCCCTCGCCCTTTCCGCCCGCCTTCCACTCGACAAGCCCCTTGAGGACGAGGGTGATCAGCGCCAGCACGGTGAGGAGCGACGCGACGGCGAAGGCGGCGGCGAATTGGTACTCATTGTATAGCATCTCCACGTGCAGGGGGACGGTCGTCGTAAGGCCCCGGATATGTCCCGAGACGACCGAGACGGCGCCGAATTCTCCCACCGCCCGGGCGCTGCACAGGATGATTCCATAGAAAAGGCCCCAGCGGATCTTCGGTAGGCTGACCCTGAGAAAGGTCTGCAGCCCGCCGGCGCCGAGGGTCAACGCGGCCTCCTCCTCCTCGACCCCCTGGGAGCGCATGAGCGGGATGAGTTCCCGCGCCACGAGGGGAGAGGTCACGAAAGCGGTCGCCAACACGATCCCCGGGAGCGCGAAGATGATCTTGAGGCCGTGATCCTGCAGCCACGGCCCGGCCAGCCCCTGCGCGCCGAAGAGGAGGACGAAGAGCATACCCGAGATGACCGGGGAGACGCTGAAGGGGAGATCGATGATCGTGACGAGCAGGTTCTTCCCCCGGAACTCGAACTTGGCGATGGCCCAGGCCGCCGCCGTCCCGAAGAGAAGATTGAGGGGGACCGTGATCGCCGCCGCGATCAGCGTGAGGCGGATTGCGGCGACGGCGACCGGCTCGATCACGGCCGCGGCGTAGGCGGCGGCGCCCGACTCGAACGCCTTGGCGAACACCAGAATCAACGGGATGAGGAGGAAGAGGGTGATGAAGGCGAGCGCGGCCGCGGTGAGAAGCCACCGCACCGGTCTCGGTTCGGTGAGGCTCGAGGGCCTCCCCGCGCCGCCCCTCCGGCGGCGGATCATTTCGGGATGGAACCGCCCCGCCTTCATCGGACCCTTACCTCCCGCCCGGAACGGAGCGATAAAAAGTTGATCGTAAGAAGGGTGACGAAGGAAGCGGCCAGGAAGAGAAGGGCGATGGCGGTGGCGCCGGCGTAATCATACTCCTCCAGCTTGATCATGATGAGGAGGGGGGTGATTTCGGTCTTCATCGGCATGTTCCCCGAGATGAAGATCACCGAGCCGTACTCGCCGAGCCCGCGGGCGAAGGCGAGGGTGAACCCGGTCACCACGGCGGGCAGAAGCTCGGGGAGCAGGAGTTTGCGGAAAGTCTGCAGCCGGCCGGCGCCCATGCTCGCCGCCGCTTCCTCCACCGTCGGGGGGAGCTCGCGGAGAACGGGTTGCACGGTTCGCACCACGAAGGGGAGGCCGACGAAAGTGAGCGCCACGACGATGCCGAACGGCGAGTAGGCGACCTGGATCCCCCCCCGTTCCAGAAGGCCGCCGATCCAGCCGTTTCCCGCGTAAAGGCTCGTGAGGGCGATCCCGGCGACGGCGGTGGGGAGCGCGAAGGGGAGATCCACCAGGCCGTCGACGAGGCGTTTGCCCGGGAATTCGTACCGCTCGAGCACCCAGGCGAGAAGCAGCCCGAAGACGGCGTTGATGCATGCGGCCGCGAGGGCGGCGGAGAAACTGAGGCGATACGCGGCGAGCGCCCGGGGGGACAACACCGTCCCCGCGAACTGCTCCCAGCTCATGGTCGCCGCTTTCAGAAAGAGGGTGCACAGGGGGATCAGCACGAGGAGTCCGATGTAGGACAAGGTGAACCCCATCGCCAAGCCGAACCCGGGCAGCACGCCTCGCCGCGTATTCCGCATCACCGCTCCGTTCCTAGCGACCTTCGGTGTAGATCTGATCGAACACGCCGCCTTCGGCGAAGTGGGCGGCCTGCGCCTTCTGCCAACCGCCGAACACGTCGTCGATGGAGAAGAGGGTCACCGAGGGAAAGCGGTCCGCGTATTTCGCGGCCACATCCTCGAGCCGGGGGCGGTAGTAGTGCTTCGCGGCGATCTCCTGCCCCACCGGCGAGTACAGATACTCCAGATAAGCCTGGGCGACATCGCGCGTGCCGCGCCGATCCACGACCTTGTCGATCACCGTTACCGGCGGCTCGGCCACGATGCTGAGCGAGGGGACGACGATCTCGAACAGGCCGGGTTTCAGATCGTTCACCACCAGGAGCGCCTCGTTCTCCCAGGCGATCAACACGTCGCCGATCTCCCTCTCCACGAAAGTGATCGTCGAGCCGCGCGCCCCCGTGTCGAGAACCGGCACGTTTTTGTAGATCCGCGTCACCAGTTCCCGGGCCGTCTCCTCGGTCCCGCCCGGCTTGCCCAGCGCGTAGCCCCAGGCGGCGAGATAGTTCCACCGGGCGCCTCCCGACGTTTTCGGATTCGGCGTAATCACCTTCACGCCGGGTCGGGCCAGATCATCCCAATCGCGGATGTTCTTCGGATTCCCCTTGCGGACCAGAAAGACCATGGTCGACGTGTAGGGCGCGCTGTTGTGGGGAAGCCGGCTCTGCCAATCCGGTGGCATCAGTCCCGTCGCGGCGATGGCGTCGATGTCATAGGCGAGGGCGAGGGTCACCACGTCCGCCTCGAGCCCGTCCATCACCGCCCGCGCTTGCTTGCCCGCCCCGCCGTGGGATTGATTGATGTGTATGGTGATTCCGGTCGTCTCGAACCAGTGCTCGATGAACGCCTCGTTGAAGTCCTGATAAAGCTCCCGCGTCGGATCGTAGGAGACATTCAGAAGGGTGAGGTCCTTGGCCCCGGCCGGGAGCGCGATCGCGACGGCCGCCGAGAGAGCGAAGAGAAGAGGGGCGATTTTCCGTGTGCGCATGCTTTTTCCTCCTTGCGGACCGAAGGTTCGCGCGCCTGCCGTCGGGTGGCCGGGATTCTTCCGGCCGCGCTTCGTCAGGGAAGCTCCGTGGAACGAACCAACAGAACAGGCAGATTCTCCAATCGTTTCAACAGGTCCGCCGACAATCCGGACATATGAATGCTGCCGTCCGGCCGCGGTATCGGCGTGCCGACGACCACGAGGTCGTATCCCTCCTCCTCCACGGCGGAGACGATCTCCTCCTCCGTCCTCCCTTCGCGCACCGCCGTCGAACCGGGGACGCCGAGAACGGCGAGAGTGCGTTCCCCGGCGGCCAGAAAGCGATCGCACTGCGAACGCTGGAGAGAGGAGCTTCCCTTGGGAAGGACGTGAAGAATCGTGGCGGACGCTCCCAGATGCCGCACGAGCCTTCCGGCGAAAAGGATGTCTTCCTTTCCGGGCTCGCCGACGGCCACGCAGACGAGAACCCGCCGGGGGAGCGGGCAGGGTCCGGGGATCAACAGCAGGTGATGGTCGCCGGAAGCCAGATAGTCCTCGACCCGTCCCAGGACCCCCTCCAGCGGGCGCCCGCAGATCACGAGGTCGTAGGGCTGGCGGTCCGTTTCGCGCCGGACCGCTTCCTCGCTCCGATCGGCGGAGGAGAGGATTTCGACCGCCGCGGGCCCGCTTCCCATCCGCTCTCGGATGTGGTCGAGGTGTTCGCCGATGCCGTCGTCCCCCGGCCCCAGGCCGAGGAGCGTCACGCGGGCGTGCGCGAGGCGGACGATCTGCTCGCCGAAGGCCACCGCCGCCTGGGCGTGCGGGGAGCGATCGGTCACCAGAAGCATGCTGAGGCCGGGGTGAAGCAGCGCGTGGATGCGGCGGACGCCGACCCAGGCGTCGTCGCCGGAGCGGAGGGGGTGCCGGTGGGCTTGATGCTGCGAGCGCGTCGCCTCCACCAGAATGTGATCGGCGCCGAAGGGGACGGACGGGGAGATGGTCCGCACGCCCGCGAGCGGGGGGAGGCGGAGGCGGATTTTCTCCACGGAACCGGCGAAGCCCACTTCGTCCACCCTCGCCTTCCCGAGGAGGGGCCATCCGAGCGCGTCGGGAGCGTCTTTCACCGCCACGTCCTCGGGACGGAAGAGAACCTGCACGCGCCTTTCGCCGCCCGTGGAGGTGATGTGGTCGTCCAAGGGGAAGCGAATCGTTCCCAGGCTGACGCTCGACGAGTCGCATCCGCCGACCATCAGGTTCGCCCGGCCGAGGAAGGTGGCGACGAATTCCGTTTGGGGATGAAGATACAGCTCCATGGGAGGGCCGACCTCCAGGAGCCTGCCGAAGTTCATGACCGCCGTCCGGTCCGCCAGCTCGAAAGCCTCCTCCTGATCGTGGGTGACGAAGATGGTGGTGACCCCGAGTTCGTTCTGGATGGTCCGGAGGGAGCGCCTCAGCTCGGCGCGGATCTTGGCGTCCAAGGCGCCGAAGGGTTCGTCGAGGAGGAGCACTTCGGGGCGGTGCGCCAACGCCCGGGCGAGGGCGACCCTCTGCTGCTGGCCGCCGGAGAGCTGGTGGGGATAGCGGTCCTCGAAACCGATGAGGCCGACGATCTCCAGAAGCTCGTCCCTCCTTTTCCGGCGCTCGGCGGCGCTCACTTTTCGGATGGCGAGAGGGAACTCGATGTTCGCCGCCACCGACATGTGGCGGAAGAGGGCGTAGTTTTGGAAGACCAATCCCACGCCCCGGCGCTGCGGCGGGAGGCGGGTCATGTCCCGGCCGTTGAGGAGCACGCGGCCTTCGTCGGTGTCGATCAGTCCGGCGATCATGCGGAGCACCGTGCTTTTCCCGCTTCCGCTCGGGCCGAGGAGCACGAAAAGCTCTCCGGCGGGCACCTCCAGGGAGACGTTGTTGACCACGCAGTGTCCCCCGAAGTATTTCGTGAGCCGATCCAAGAGAATGGACATAAAGCGCTCCCCGTTTCGGGCCGGTTCTATTTCGGCTACGGACGACGGCGGGCCCGCTTTGTCGCGTCGCGGGCCGGCTCTCCGCAGCCTCGCTCCGGCGCGGATCGGTTCCCGGAGGGCCGCCTGCGGAAGCCCCGCGGAGAATCCCCAACGCTCCGGCGGGCGTTTCGTGACCTCGGTTCAGTCTAGCCTGCGGGGGTTACATTGTCGGTCGAAGGGAGGTTCGATTCGTATAACCGGACCGGTTCGGACGGCGGAGAGAGAGAGGGCGGGGACGCGATCAGTCGACGTAACCGAGGGCCCGAAGCTTCTCGCGCGTCGCCGGGGCGAGGGGCTCTTCGCCGCCCCAAGGGCTGGGGCCGATCCGTTCGCGCAGGGCGCGCCGCATCGTCTCCCCCCGCTCCGATTCCCGGCGCGACAGATCGGTGGTTTCCCCCGGATCGGTCTCCAGATCGTAAAGCTCCTCCCAGCCGCTGAAATCGGTCACGTATTTCCAGCGGCCGTCCCGAACGCCGAAGAGCTTGCCCGTGAGGCCGGAGGCGCGGTGAGGGCGCATCGTCCCGCCGTCGCATCCGTCCGACTCGGAGAGGGCGAGGCGACCGGGCGCTTCGTCGCCGCGCAACGCGGGGAGAAGGCTCGCGCCGTCCCGCTCCTTCGGAAGATCGAGGCGGACGAAGTCGAGCACCGTGGGAAGAATGTCCACCGACTCCACCTGCCCGCCGACGACGAGGCCCCGCGGGAGGTCCGGGTGGCTGAGGAGGAGGGGGACGCGGATCTGGTCCTCGTATAGAAAATCGCCGTGGTCGAAGAGGTAGCCGTGATCGCCGAGGCTCTCGCCGTGGTCGGCGGTGAGAACGACGAGGGTGTTCTCGGGCGCGAGATTTTCCAGGCCGTCGAGGAGCCTCCCGATTTGATGATCCAGAAAGGCGATCTCGCCGTCGTACCGGTCGGCGAGCCATTTCCGCTCCTCCGGTCCGATCGGGAGGCGGTGCTTGATGACGTCGAGGAACTGATCCGCCCCGCCGGTAAGCGCGCCTCGACAGGGGCGTTCTTGGAAGAAGCTCTTGTAGGGGGGCGGCGGGTTGTAGAGGGAGTGGGGATCGATGAAGTGGATCCAGAGGAAGAAGGGACCTTCGTCCCGGGTCGAGAGCCAACCGAGCGCCGCGTCGGCGGTCTTCTCCGCCGTTCTCTGCCCATGTTCCCGCAGAAGAAATCGGTCCGGCGTGCGGTCGTTGAAGCGGTCGAAGCCGTCGCCGAAGCCGCTCGCCCGGTCGAGGACACAGCTGCTCGTGAACGCGGCGGTTCGATAGCCCGCCGATCCGAGGAGCGACTGCATCGTCGGACGGTTCGGGTCCGGATCGTATCCGTTTCTCCGGATGTCGTGGTGAACCGGATAGAGCCCGGTGAGGATCGAACGGATCGACGGGGCGGTTTCCGGGATGGCGACCAGGGCGTCGGCGAAGAGCACTCCTTCACGGGCGAAACGGTCGATGTGGGGGGTGATCCGGCGGGCGTGACCGTAGCAACCGACATGATCCGCCCGGAGGGTGTCCAGAGTGATCAGAACGACGGAGGGCCTGTCCCGTCCGGGGAGGCGCGAGCAGGCCGCGACGGCGGCGAAGAGGAGGACGACCCCGAGGCCGTTTCTTCGGTGCAAGATGAGTCGTGGCTCCTTTCTCGTGTACCATTATTCTACAGGATTCGCGCGGACCGGGTGGGCGCGAAAAATGGGGCGGACCCCGCGAGGCCCGCCCCGGTCGTATTCTCCCGCACGCGGCGTCAGCGGATGAGCGTCACCCGTTTCGATTCCGAGGAGCCGCCGCTCCGGAAGAGCGTGAAGTACAGCCCCGAGGAAACCG
>JAFGGD010000049.1 GCA_016930695.1 Candidatus Eisenbacteria bacterium | reverse complement strand
TGGAAGGGACCGGACAACAACGGGGGAAAAAGCATAAAATACAAAGATTCGGGGCGTGGCGCAGCCCGGTAGCGCACCTGCTTTGGGAGCAGGGTGTCGCCGGTTCAAATCCGGCCGCCCCGAGATTGATGACAGGTTCGGGGAGTGGAGAGCGGATTCCGATCGAGTCGTATCGGAACCGACTCGCTCGGAACGCCGGTCGGAGGCGTTCCGGGGATCCGGCCGCCCCGATTGTTGCGGTTATCAAGGATCGTCTGGTCGTGACTCGTTCGTTACGGGAGGATCCCCATGGGCGTCGAAAAGAGAGAGATTCGGGGAAAGATGGAGGTGGCCGGCCTGATGGGACCGATCTGGTTCGCCGGCTGGCTCTTCACGGTCGGCTTCGCGCACCTCTCATTCGGCAAAGGCTTGCTGGGATTGGTCTTGTGGCCCTACTATCTCGGGTCCACCCTCGGATGACCGTTGCGGGCACTGTGTGCTATCGTCAGGCGGGGCGCCCGTAGCTCAACGGATAGAGCAACGGACTTCTAATCCGTAGGTTGCAGGTTCGATTCCTGCCGGGCGCGGTCTCTTTCCCTCTTGTCCCTACCACTCCCTTGGCGTAGTATTTTTCCTCTCGGATGGTGGGCGTAGCTCAGTCGGTAGAGCCCCAGACTGTGGATCTGGTTGTCGCGGGTTCGATCCCCGTCGCTCACCCCATTCGACCGTTTCCGGTCCTCTCGACAGGAGGAGAGCGGTGCGCTGTCCCTCCCGAAGATTCCTGCCGGCGTTTCTTCTCGTCTTCTCCGCCTCTTTCCAATCCGTGTCGGCCGATTTCGTGGGGCTCGATCGGAATGGCGATCTCCTGTGCCACGCGGATGACATGGGCCTCGCCGAGGCGGTCGTGGGCGACACGATCGTGTTCGATCTGTTCTTTCGCGACTTCGAAGATCCCCATTACCTCGCCTGCGCCTTTTGCGTCCAAAACAAGGATCTGGTGACGGATCCCCAGTTCGAGTTTCACATCCAGAACGATTGGATCCCCTCCATGTTTTACGATACCGGAGTCAGTGGGCCGGGGGACGGATTCCCCTCCGACCCGATCATCGAGGCCTATCCGAACGCCCGTTGCTGGTTGGCCGCGGCGTTCGCCCGAGCGCCCGACGGACAGGCGATGCCCATGCCGGTTCGTTTCGGAACCTTCCGGATCCGTGTGTCCGAGGAGGGGTGCGTCGGTTTCGTTCTGGATGGAAGGAACTGTTGGTGGCAACGCTGGTCCGGTGGGAGCGGCACATTCGCGGATCCGGGAGAAACCTGTCCCCCCTTTTCCTGCGGTGGGCCGTCTTCGACGGAACGGGTCGACTGGGGGCGGCTCAAGACGCTCTTCCGCTGAACACCCCCTTCCGGGGCACTCGCTTACTTCCCGCTCTTCTCCATGGTAACCAGACGCACGCCCGCGCGGTGGATCTGACGGAAGGTTCCTCCCTGGCCGAGGACACGCAGGACCGCGTCGATGTCGGTCACAACCGATCCGGAGAGGAGATCCACGCCGTGCCCGTGGAGGACCGGCGAGAGAGGGGTGCTCGGCCCGAGGAGAAGCACCGTGGCCTCGGGGCGCACCATTCTCAAAAGCGCTTCCAGGCTCCCGTTCAGGAGAGTCATTCCGGTGATCGCCGCCACGTCGGCCGCCGGGAGAACATCTCCCGCGCGGTCCGCCGGCAGGGCGCCCTCGCGGGGGCGCCGGTCCAGAACGATCAGCTCCCCCACCCTTTTCCGGAGCGCTTGCGTGAAGGGAAAGCTCCCGATCAGAACGACCTTCCGTCCTTCGCCCCTCTCGGCGATCACCTCGGAGGCGTTCCGGTCGACCCAGGCCTCGGGCCGTGGGGGAAGGAGGGCGTTCAGCGCCGCCGCGCCCACGCTCCGCCGGACCGGTTCCCTCTCCGGGTCCGATCGAAGCCAGCCGGCGACCTCCCGTGCGTCCATCCCCTCGATCCCGCCCGCCTCCGGAAGGTCGGGCCCTCCGGCGTGGTCGTGGGGCGAGGCGAGTGTGGAGGCGAGGCCGCAGCGGAGGCCGGCATCGGTTTCCGCGACGACCCCCGTCCAGTGGAGGCCGATCCGCGCCCGGCGGAGCCGCCCATCGGGAAGGTCTTCGAGTAGCTCGTCGATTAAGTTCACGGGGTGATCCTCGGGGCGGGCGCCCTCAGCGGCCACCCGCGCGACGGAGAAAGGCGGCGGAAGGCCGGGAGCCCCCCGCCGCCGTCCGCGGCATTGTATCACATCGCCTATTCCGTTTCCGGATTCTGCTGCTGGGGGGGCGGCCCCTCCGGTCCCTGGGGGTAAGGATAAGGTCCGGGCCCCCATCCGGCGCCCCATCCGAAACGGCGACCCCAGGCCATTCCCATGCCGCGGCCGAAGCCACGACCGAAGCCACGCCCGCGGCCCCAACCGCCGCCGCGCCTCCAGGCCATCCCCATGCCGTAACCATAGCCGTACCCCTGCCATCCGGCGGGGGCGTCCGGGGCGTCACCCATTTGGGGCGGCTGCGCAGGCCCCGCGCCCGGGGCGCAGCGTCCCATTCCCCAACCGGTACGGGGTCCTTCGCCCCTCGGTCCCATTCCATTGAATCCAGGCATCTTCTGCCTCCTTTCCCGGCCGGTCCCTCGCGGGGCGGCCGGAATTCCGTTTTCGTTCGTTCTCGGTTCTTGTCGGCGGTGCCGGGCGCTCGGACGGCGGCTAGCCGCGCGGGCGCCCATCCCCGCCGTGGAACCGTCTCCTTCTCCCCCAGCCGCGGCCGTGACCGCCTTGCGGTGGGAGGGAGGGGCTCTCGTCCACCACGCCTCCGGCGATTTCGATCGCCTTGCCGTTCACCAGCGCGTCCCCGACGACGCGGCGCGCCTCGGCGATGATCCGCCCGAAGGTAGCCCGCGAGACGCCCATCCTGTCCGCCGCGGCGTCCTGGTAGAGCCCTTCCACGTCGGCGAGCCGGATCGCCTCCAATTGATCGAGGGTGAGCACCACCCTCTCCGTCCGTCCTGGGGGGGAGCCGAGAGGGTGGTAAACCCGGCCGCCGAGTCCCTGCATGATTCTTCTCGGTCTGTGCGGTCTGGGCATCTCGATCCTCCGGTTATAAGCATATGCTCATTACTGGTGATCGTCAAGGGGGGTTTTTCGCTTGAGCGGAAGGTTTTTCACTTTCCTCGCGCCCCACGTTTTCGGTGCCGGACACTCACTCCCTTCACCCAAAGAGGATCCGGGACCGAAGGGCTCTCCCCGTCCGCGATCCGTCCTCGGCCAGATAGGCCGAAACACGCCGATCCATGTCAACGTAGACAAGAGAGCCACCGTCTTAATGGGTGTGCGGCCGCGCCCGCGGCGGTCCGGTCTTCCGATCATTTCCGACCCTTCTCCCGCGCCCTCTTCGGCGCAGGTGGAGCGGCTCGTCCAGGAAGGAGAATCTCATGCGAAAGGTCCTCGTCATCGGCGCGGTGGTCGTGGTCGTCGCCATCGGCGCGGTTTTCGTTTCCCGCGGCGACTCGAGCGAGAACGGAGGGTTTACCCTCGTCCCGATCGATCGGGGGACGATCGTCGACAAGGCGCTCGCCACCGGCCAGATCGTTCCGGAGCAGGAGTTTCAGGTGAAGTCGCAGATCAGCGGCATCGTCCGGACCTGTTTCGTCGAGGTGGGGGATCGCATCGCCGCCGGCGACCGCCTTCTGGAGATCAATCCGAACCCGACCCCGCTGGAGCTGACCGAAGGGGAGAGGAACGTGGAACTGGCGGAGATCAACTTCGATCGGGCCCGGGCGGAATACGAAAGGACCCAGTCGCTCCAGAAAAGCGGACTCGTCTCTCAGGACGATTTCGACGCTTCCCGCAAAGCGTACGATCAGGCGCGTGTCGGCTTCGAGCTTTCCCGGGAACGCCTCGCCCTTCTCAAGGAGGGAAAGATCCACAACGCCGAGAGGAACGTGGACTCGATCATTCGCGCCAAATCGACGGGCACGGTGTTGGAGCGGATGGTCGATCCGGGGGACCCGGTGGTGCCGCTCACTTCCTACCAGGCCGGGACCGCTCTTCTCACCATCGCCGACATGGACCGCCTTCTCTTCGAGGGGACGGTGGACGAGATCGACGTGGGGAAGCTCTCCGAGGGCCTGCCGGTCCGGATCAACGTGGGCGCTTTGCCCGACGCGGCGATAGTCGGCCGTCTCACCCGGATCGCTCCCAAGGCGACCGAGGATGACGGCTCGACCCTCTTCGACGTGGAAGTGGAGATCGAGGACCGCGGCGGGGCGCTCCTCCGCGCCGGCTACTCCGCCAACGCGGACATCATCATCCGTGAAAAGAACGACGTGCTTCTCGTGCCGGAGAGGCTTCTGGTCTTCGAAGGGGAGAAGGTTTACGTCCATATGCCGCCGGATCAACCGGGCGGCGAGCCGGTGCGCCGGGAGATCACGATCGGCCTCAGCGACGGTCTGCAGGCGGAAGTTCTCTCCGGTCTCGAGGATGGCGAATCGGTGGTCCAAATGCCGGCGCGGGAGATCTAGGCGGAACCCATGCTGCGTGGATACCTCAAACAATTTTTGCGGGATCTTAGGGCGCAGAAACTCCGTCTCGCGCTCACCCTCTTCGGGATCGTCTGGGGAACCACGGCGGTCAGCCTGCTGCTGATCTTCGGCGAAGGCCTGCAGGAACACATCGATCTTTCCATGAGGGGGCTCGGTGAAAACATCGTGATTTGTTTCCCCTCGAGGACAAGCGCTCCCTGGCGGGGACTTCCCAAGGGGCGTCGCGTGCGGATGACCGCCGAGGACGTGGACCTTCTCCGGCGGGAGATCCCGGAACTGACCGGTGTGAGCGAAGAATTCCGCGTCCACACGTTGCGGTTCAAAGTGGGCCGAACGACGGTGGTCCCCGGCTTCATCGGCGTCTCCCCCGAGTTCGGCGAAATCCGGAACGTGCTCGCCGAAGAGGGAGGCCGCTTTCTGAATCCGCTCGATATGAACCAACGCCGCCGCTCCATTTTCATCGGCGACGAGTTAAAGAACGATCTCTTCGGCGGCCAGGACGCGATCGGCCGGTACGTGCAGATCGGCGGCGTCCCTTTCCAGGTGGTCGGCGTCATGCGTCCCAAGAGCCAGGACATGAACTACAACGGCCCGGACGAGAACAAGGCGTTCATGGCGAGCGAAACCATGCGGTCCATGTATGGCAATCAATACGTGAACAACTTTATCATTCAGGTCGATGACGCCTCCGATGTCGAATCGATGATGCGGAAGGTGCGGGAGGTGCTCGCCCGCCGGTTCCGTTTCGATCCCGACGACGAAGAGGCGATCATGATGTGGGACACCACCGAGTTCCGCCAGTTCCTGAACACGTTCTTTCTTGTTTTTCGCGGCTTTCTCGGCGTGACCGGCGTGCTCACTCTGGTGGTGGGAGGGATCGGCGTCAGCAACATCATGCACGTGGTGGTGGAGGAGCGGGCCAAGGAGATCGGGATCAAGATGGCCCTCGGGGCCAAGAGGCGCTATGTGATCGGCCAGTTCCTCTTCGAGACGGGATTGCTCACCGTTCTCGGCGGCGCCCTCGGCCTCGCCGTCACCTACGCGATCGTCCGGGCCGTCGCCCTCTCCTCTCTGCAGGAACACATCGGCACACAGGTGATGTCCCCCACCGCGGTGGGGATCACGACGGCGGCGCTCGGCGTGGTCGGCATCCTCGCCGGTTATTTCCCGGCGCGGAACGCGGCGAACCTCAAACCGGTGGAGGCGCTTAGGTTATGACCCACGGGCCGGGACTCGTCTTCCGTCTCTTCGCACGAACCGCGCGGGTACAGCGGAAGCGCATGGGGATGACCGTGATGGCGATCGCCTGGGGAACCATCTCCATCATCCTGCTTCTCTCCTTCGGCGAGGGGATGAAGCGGAGCATGAACGAAGGAAGGCGCGGGCTCGGCACGGGGATCATGGTGGTTTGGGCGGGCGAGACGAGCCGCGCCTACGCCGGATTCCCGGCGGGGCGGCGGATCTGGACGCGGCCGGACGACCTGGATCTGATCCGTGGCAGCATCCCCGAGATCGCTCAGATGAGCGGAGAGATGATCCGCTGGGGAACCCAGCTCACCGTGGGCCGGAAGACGCTGAATAAAAAAGTGATCGGCGTGCAGCCGGAGTACGGCGACATGCGCGCCCACTTCCCCGAGCCGGGGGGGCGGTTCATCGACCGTTTCGACGAGGAGCTGAAACGCCGCGTTCTCTTTCTGGGCTTCACGGTCAAGAGGGAGCTTTTCGGTGACGAGGAGGCGGTGGGGAAAACGGTTCTATTGAACGGCGCCCCCTTCACCGTGATCGGCGTGATGAAGGAGAAGCGGCAGATGGGGATGTACGGCGGTCCCGACGAGAACCACGCCGCCATGCCCTTCAGCACCTTCCTGGCGATCTTCGGCGATCCTTACAACGACGACATCGTGATCCGGCCGCGAACGCCGGAGCAGACCGAGTTGGTCGAACGGCGGGTGCGGGAGGTGCTCGCCTCCAAATACCGTTTCGACGCGGAGGATCAGAGGGCGCTCAACATCTGGGACGTGGGGGAATCGGCGCGGCAGATGAACGCCATGATGCTCGGCATCCAGATTTTTCTCGGGATCATCGGCGGTCTCACCCTGCTGATCGGCGGGATGGGCGTGGCGAACATCATGTATGCGGTGGTGCGGCAGAGGACGCGCACCATCGGAGTGCAGATGGCCCTCGGCGCGCGCCGGGTATGGGTGATGGGGCCGATCGTCTTGGAGGCTGTCGTGCTGACCGCTCTGGGCGGCGCGATCGGCGCGCCCGTCGGCTACGGCATCGTCCGCGCCGTGGCGTTCGTCGTGAGCCGGAGCGACAGCGAAGCGCTCGCCTTCATGGGCGAGCCGACCTTCTCGCTCCCCATCGCGCTCGCCACGGTTCTGTTGCTCGGGATGGTCGGGCTGCTGGCGGGGTTTTTTCCCTCCCGCAAGGCGGCGACTGTTCAGCCCGCGGTGGCGCTCCGGTTCGAATAAGAAAGGTGTGAACCACATGTTCGGTTTCGGCGGGAAACGGAAAAACGGAGATTCAACGGGCGGCTCGAACGGCGCGCTGATCGATCTGCAGGGGGTCGGCAAGGCGTACCGGACCGGGGCGATGAAGGTGATGGCGCTTCGCGGGATCGATCTCGCCATAGGGCAGGGCGAGTTCGTCTCCGTCGTCGGCCCCTCGGGCTCGGGAAAATCGACGCTCATGAACATCGTGGGATGTCTCGACACGCCGACGGTGGGATCCTATCGCCTCCGCGGAGAAGAGGTGGCCGGCTTCGGCGCGGACCGCCTCGCGGAGATCCGGAACCGGAGGATCGGTTTCGTCTTCCAGAACTTCAATCTGCTTCCCCTCATCAGCGCCTACGAGAACGTGGAGATGCCGCTTCTCTTCAAGGGGATGCGGACGAGGGAGCGCCGGGAACGGGTGGAGCATCTCTTCGAACAGGTCGACCTGGCGGACCGGATGAATCACAAACCGACCGAGCTTTCGGGAGGACAGATGCAGCGGGTCGCCATCGCCCGGGCTCTCGCCTGCGAGCCGGACATCATCCTCGCCGACGAGCCGACGGGAAACCTCGATTCCGGCGCCGGCAAGGACATCGTCCATCTCTTCGAGGAGCTGTGGGAGAAGGGGCACACGATGGTGCTGATCACCCACGACGAGTTCATCGCCAAGAGAACCCGCCGGATCGTCCAGCTTCACGACGGCGCCGTCTCCTCCGACGAACGGCAATAGTCACGAAAGCGGGAGCCAGTAGGAGATCTTCAGGCCGAGGAAGTGATCCCCTTCGCTCGTGATGCTGTCGACCAGATCCCGTCCCCCCACGAACCCCGACGGGTTTTCTTCCGCCTCCCGGTTCTGCTGCCAGACGAGGTAGAGCGTGCTTCCCGGGCGCCACTCCCATCGGAGGACCACGTTGCTCCGGAAGGAGAGAACCCGGAAATCCCTATCACCGAGGACGAACTGGGCGTCTCCGTCGGTGACGGTCCGGGAGCCGTCCTCGCTCCCGGCGATCGTGGTTCCCCCCTCTTCCCCGTACACGATCAGGTTTCGGCTTCCGGCGGCTTCCAGTTCCCCGAATTCGTAGTATCGCCCGCTCGCGGCGAAGGGCTCGGCGTACGCCTCGAGGGTGAGGTCCGGATGGAAGGCGTACGTCAGCCGGAACCGCGCCCTCGCCGTGGACCGTTCGATCCGCGAGAAGACGTAACGCTTCCCGTAGGTTTCCTCGCGGCCGCCGTCGATGGTCGCCACGTACTGCCGGGGTTCCTCGGTGCGGCCGTAATACGGCTCGAGGGAGAACTCCCAGCGCCCGCCCGTCCGGACCGATAGGGTCGCCTCCGCTTCGCGCCTCCACCCGCCCGTTTCCCACCAGTAGCAGGCGGCCCCGATTTCCCCGCGGACGTCGGAGGCGTGGTTGGTCGAGCCGCCGATCCACGCGTTGTGGAGCCGCAGTGTCTCCATGAGAGGCCCGCCCCGGGTGAGGGAGTCGCTCTTCCGGCGCGGCCCGATGTAGTAGCCGCACCAACTCGTCCAATGGTTCCGCCAGGTCACGTTCGCGTTGATTTCATGCCCACCGCCGACGGCGTCGCCGCCGTAGTTCCACGAGCGCAGATTGTAAAGGCCGATGGAGTAGTCGCGCAGCAGCGGGCCCGGCGCGGTCTCCCGGTAGCGAAGGCTCGCCCGCGCGTCGATGTCGTCCGCCGATTGCAGTTCACCCAGATCGTTCAGCTCGAAACCGGGAGACTCGAAGGAGACGCTCCCTTCCCAAAGCCAGTGTCTCCCGGCGTTTTTCTCCAGCTCCAGCGCGAAGGCGTGGCCGGTGAGCGACGTCCGCGAGGAGTCGAGATCGACGTGGTCCGCGTCGGGGCGCTGATAGTAATGGGCGCTCGATCTTTGGACGCGAAGGATCGCGGAGGAGTCCCCGCGCACGTGACTGAAGCCGACATGCCCGGTGAGGGCGTAGGCGTGGTCCCCGAAACGCCACGTCCAGTCCGCGCCGCCGGTGACGGCGCTCCGGACCAGCTCGGAGGCGACCGGCTCGCCGTCGCTCATGTCCCGTCCGGCGCCGGTCAGCATGAAACCCCACGTGGAACCCTCGTCGCCGAACTCCTGCTGCAGGCGGAGCACGCCGTACCCGGTGAGCGGTTCCGTCTTGACCCGTGAGAAGGCGCCCGTCGACTCGGTGTAGACGCGGGCGTATTCCCGGGCGGTGACGGCGCCGAGGGCGCCCAGGGAGAGGCCGCGGTTCAGCCGGCCCGTCAGCTTGGCGGCGCCGAGGATGGTGGCGTTCTGCGGCGCGTCCGCGTAGTCCCCCTCCGCGTCGAGATGGGGGGCGGCGCCGATGCGCCGGGAGTAGAAGTAGTCCGGCCCCTCGCCTCCGAGGAGGCTCGATCCCTCGATGAAAAAGGGGCGGCGCTCTTCGAAGAAGGTCTCGTAGGCGGTCAGGTTGACCTCCGCCGGGTCCGCTTCCACCTGGCCGAAGTCCGGATTCACCGTCCCTTCGAGGGTCAGGTTCGGCCCGAGCCCCATCTTGAAATCGGCGCCGGCGCGCGTCGCCGTTTCCGTTTCGTCCCGGAAGGGATCGGCGTCGTCCACGCCGCCGGTGATGTTCGCCTCGGCGGCGAAATAGGGGATCACCTCCATCCGGCTCGAGGGGCGGATCCCCTCGATTCCGGCCAGCTCGCCGAAGCGGGAGGCGTAGCCGCTCTCCTCCTTCGGGATGAGCGCCCAGTAGGCGTCCTCGTTCCGGTCCGGCATCCATCGGTTCAGGTTGAGGCCCCACACCTGTTCCGGGTGGTCGCGAAAGCGGAGCTGCGAGAAGGGGATCCGCATCTCCGCGGTCCACCCTTCGCCGCTCCGCGCGGTACGGGCTTCCCAGACCGGGTCGAAGGAGTAGTCCCGGCTCTGCTCCTCATCCTCGGGGTGATGGTAGTCGATGCGCACCCCCGCGGCGGTGACGGCGAACGATACGGCCGTGCGGCGGTCGTGATAGGTGTCGAAGGTGACGATCAACCGTTCCGCGTTCCCGGAGTTGTCCCGCCGCGCGACGGCGGCGCGGATCGCGCCGGGGTCTTCGGTGAACAGGCGCGCGCCCACGTAGAGCGCCTCCCGGTCGTAGAGGAACGCGACCTCGGTGCGGCGCGTGGAGGGGGCGCCTTCGTCCGGATCCTTCTGCAGGAGGTCGCCGGTGAATGCCGCGGTTCGCCACGCCGCTTCGTCGAGGCGGCCGTCGACCCGGATCGCGCCCGCCTCGACCGGTTCGGCCCGGGCGGCGCGCGCGGGCGGGCCGTCTTCGGCTCGAAGAGGCGCGGCCGGAGCGGCGCAGAAGAGGATCAGCGCGAGAAGGGACGGTGCGGTTTTCCTCGCTGTCGGCACGGTTCGTTTTCTCCCTGTTTGGGGGCGCGGTCGTCCCCGACGGGGATCGGCGCGCGAGGTGGGAGACGCGCGGAGCCGCTCGGGTGGGCATTCTTTAACCGGATCTTAACAGAACCTGCGATACAATATAAAGACGCCGAAGATCCGAATCTCTCGCCGATCCCCCATCCCCGAGCGGGAGGGAGCCGAAAGGAGGTGCGCGATTCCGCCGAAGAAACCGCATGTCGTGGTGATCGAGGACGAGCCGGACATCGTCGAGGTCATCGCCTATAATTTGAGCCGAGAAGGATTCATCGTATCCCCCGTGTTGAACGGCGAAGAGGGGCTGCGGAAGGTCCGGAAAGAGGCGCCCGATCTGGTGCTTCTCGACCTGATGCTTCCGGGCATCGACGGCGTGGAGATCTGTAAGAAGCTCAAGTCGGATCCCGGTACCCGCGGCATTCCGGTCATCATGGTCACCGCCAAGGGGGACGAGAGCGACGTGGTGCTGGGCCTCGGCGTGGGCGCCGACGACTATCTGACCAAACCCTTCAGCCCCAAGGAGCTGGTGGCCCGCGTCAAGGCGGTCCTCCGCCGCGGCCCGGTGAAGGAAGGCGTGTCCGGAGAAACCCGCATCCGGGTGCGGAACGTGGTGATCGACGTGGGGCGCCACGAGATCACCATCGGCGGCGAGCGGGTCGATTTCACCCACACCGAGTTTCGCCTTCTCGGCGTTCTCGCCTCCCGGCCCGGATGGGTCTTCAGCCGTTACGAGCTGCTCAATCAGGTCGTCGGCCCGGACACGGTGGTGATCGACCGGAGCGTGGACGTGCATGTCAATTCGATCCGCAAGAAACTCGGCAGACATCGCGACCTGATTCAGACCGTCCGCGGCGCGGGGTACAAATTCCTGGAGGTCGCCGAATAGGTGTTCGTACGATCCCGTCTTCTCTGGAAGCTCTACGCGGGCTACGTCACCCTGATCCTGGGCAGCGCCTTCATCATCGGCGCCTTCGTCTCCCGCGGAATCGAACGCGACTCCATCGCTCGGACGCGCCGCAATCTCGAAGCGGAGGCGATCCTTCTCCGCGAGATCTCATGGAAGGCGCTATCCGGGGAGCGGGATCCTTCCCTTCAGGGCCGCGTTGAGGACCTGGGCGGCCGGATCGGGACACGTTTCACCGTGATCCGTTCCGACGGCGTAGTGATCGCCGATTCCGAGATGGACCCGGCGCGGATGGATAACCACGGGGACCGGCAGGAAGTGCGCGCCGCGCGCGGCGGCGAGTCGGGCACCGCCACACGATTCAGCGACACCGTCGGCATGCGGATGATGTATTTGGCCATCCCGGTGCGCCGCGGCGATCATCTTCTCGGCTTCGTCCGCGCTTCCCTTCCCCTCACCGACGTGGACCGGCGGCTCGGGCAGATCCGCGCCGTCGTGGTTCTCACCGTGGTGATCGCGTCGGCGCTCGCGCTCCTCATCGGATTCTTCCTCGCCCGCCGCGTCACCGAACCCCTGGTCCGCATGACCCGAGCCGCCATGGCCGTCGCGGGCGGCGAGTACGATCATCCACTCGAGATCCTCTCCAATGACGAGGTGGGGGATCTGGGCCGCGCCTTCAACAGCATGATCGAGCAGCTTCGGGCGCGGATGGAGACGATCGTCCTCGACCGGAACAAGGTGGTGGCGATCCTCTCCAGCATGGTGGAGGGGGTGATCGCCGTGGACCGTTCCGAAAAGGTCCTTCACATCAACTCCGTGGCGGCGCGGATCATCGGCGCCGACGCGGACCGGGCGGTGGGCCGGCGGATCTCGGCGGCCACTCACGTGCGGACCGTGAGCGAGCTGCTCTCCCGCACCATGCGGGAGGTGCGGGACCTCACCTCGGAAACGCGGGTCGTGTCGGGCGGGGACGAGCGGTTCATCGAGATGAAAGCCTCCCCGCTCCGGGACAGGGACGACCGGCTCGCCGGCGCGGTGCTGGTGCTCCACGACGTGACGGAACTCCGCCGCCTGGAAGCGATCCGCAAGGATTTCGTCGCCAACATCTCCCACGAGCTGAAGACGCCGGTCACGGCGATCCGGGGACTCGTGGAGACGATGATCGACGACCCGGAGATGGAGCCGGCGAGGTCGCGCGACTTTCTCGGCCGGATCAATGAGCAGACGGCGCGTCTCACCAACCTGGTCACCGATCTGCTCGCGGTTTCCCGGCTCGAATCGAAGGACGGCGCGGCGGATCGCGAGCTGGTGGACCTGCGTGTCCCGGTGCGGGAGTCTCTGGAGGGCCTTCTGCCGGTCGCCCGTTCGAAGGGGCTTCATTTGGAAACGGGGATACCGGAGTTTCCCCTGCCGGTTTCGGGCGACGCGGAAGGGCTCCGGCAGATCGCCGACAACCTGCTCGACAACGCCCTCAAGTACACTCCCGCGGGGGGAAAGATCTGGGTGCGCCTGCGGGACGACGGGAGCGCGGTGACCCTCGAGGTGGAGGACACGGGGATCGGCATCGACAAGGAGCATCAGGCCCGTATCTTCGAGAGGTTCTACCGCGTCGACAAGGCCCGTTCCCGGCGGCTCGGCGGAACCGGGCTCGGTCTGGCGATCGTCAAGCATCAGGCACTCGCCATGGGCGGATCGGTTTCCCTGGAGAGCACGCCCGGCGCGGGGAGCGTCTTTCGTGTCCGCTTCCCCTCCGCCGCGCCGCGCCCCGCTCCGCCCTCCCCTCCGTCGCTCTTCGAATCCGGGAACTGATCGCGGAAAACGCCCGCGCCGCGCTCCGACCCGCCGCCGCACTCTCCTCCGGACGGGAGAGAAAAGGACCGTTCCGTTCGGAGCGGTCTCGTGAACGAGTCGCCGGCGATCCGTCGGGCCTTAATCTTTATACATATATACTTTCCAGCGCCCATTCCGCTCGGCGATGGTCTTCACCTGGTCGATGACGATCTCCTCGCCGGTCCGGGTGAAGGCGTGGATTTCGATTCCCTTGTAGAGGTTGAAATTGGTGTACTCCGCCAAGCCGGTGACCACTTGCGCCCAGCCGAAGAGAAGCTCCTTGCCGCCGTAGGCGGTTCGGAGCTCGACGATGCCGTCCAGCGTGTTCCCCTTGTGGATCAGCCAGGCGTCGTTCGAGGTGATGTTGGTGAAGGGGCGGCTCGTAGGGAACTCGGGCCAGAAGAGGATGTCGAACTCCTCCTTGGTGACCACCAGCCGCCGGAGCGCCGTCTCGGTGTCCTCCTCGATCGCCTCGAGCACCGCCCGGGCCACATCGTCCACGGAATCGTAATACCACCCCTCCAGTTCGTAGTCCTCCATCGGTTCGACGAGCCTCCGCCCGCGGTAGACCGATTCGATCTCCGGGTCCCTCTCCTTGGCCGACAGCGGATGGCCGTCGATGAGGGACTCTCTCTCCCTCGGGACGCCCATCGGCGCCTTGGGAATGATGTCCGCCTCCGGCGGTTTCGGCGGGGGCGTGAAGGTGGTCGAGTCGGCGGCGGGGACTTCGCCGGAGCCGCTCTTCTCGGCGCCGGCCGCCCGATCCGCCGCCGTCAGGGCGAGCGCGGCGAGGGCGAGGGTTGCGCAGATTCTCCAAAGTCCGTTCCTCATCTCATGCTTCCTCATCGATCCGTCGACCTTACGAGCCGTAGGAGAGGGAGAGGGAGATCTTCCTTCCCGATTTAGCGCTGTAGGTGATCGGATCTTCGATGTCGCCGTCCAGCTCGAAGCGGACGTCGTCGTCCAACAGGTTCTCGATCGCCACCTTGAGGTGCGCGCCACCCAAGAAGGCTCGGCTGAAGGTGAAATCTAGGCTGTGCCGGGGTGTCTCGTACACGTCCGGCATCTCGTAAAGGCCCACCTGGGCGAGACGTTTCCCGAACAGGTTGTAGAGGATCGAGGCGTTCGTAACGCCCTTGGGGCTCGAGTAGAAGAGGCCGAGATTGACCACGTAATCCGACTGCCCCTGCAGGGGGCGTTCCTTGTTGTTCGCCACGCCGAGCCGGCCGGTCTTGGTCTCCGAATTCACACGCGTGTAGTTGCTGTAGAGCCCGAGGTTCCGGAGCGGCGAGGCGATCCGGCCGAGGCTGAACCGCGCCTCCAGCTCGACGCCGGTGAGCCGGCCGTCCTCGCCGTTCTCCGGGATGAAGACCGGGTTCTCGCCGCCGATGACGCTCTCCTCGATCGGATCCTTCATCTCCTTGTGGAAGGCGGAAAAGGCGAGGAGCTCCGTGTAGCCCGGATAGAACTCGAAGCGGAAGTCGTAGTTGTGAAGGATCGCGCGCTCCAGCTCGGGATTCCCCGTGCGGAGCCCGTAGGTCATGAAGTCCACCATCGTGAAGGGGGTGAGCTCCCGCAGATCCGGCCGGTTGAGGGTCTTGCTGTAGGCGAGTCGGAGGTTCACGTCCCGGTGGGGCGTGTAGGTGCAATTGACCGACGGGAGGGCGTCGGCCGTCTTCAGCTCCGCGACGTTGTCCTTCGCGGTCGCGATCAGCGGTTCCCGCGTGACCGCCTTCTGGTCCGACCACTCCCACCGGATTCCCGTCACGAGGCGGACCCGGCGGTGCACCGGCATGTCGACCATCCAGTAGGCCGCGTCCAGGTCGTGGTGGGCCTGGTAGCGGTCGGTCGCCTCCGTCTCCTCCTCGATGTGCCACTTGTTCCGCTCCCTCACCAGGCCGATGTTCTCGTCCGCCAGGAGCATCTCGGGATCGGTGGTGAAGTCGTAGTCGCCGGTCTGGCTCGGCTTGTTGTAGTTGAACCGGCGGGTCCAGCTCTCCCGGTCCTTGTTCATGTGGGACCAACCGATCTTGAACTTGCTCTCCAGCCCGCCCCATTGATCGAAGGGGAAGGTCCAGTCGAGCTTGTAGTCCCTCTCGTTCTCGTCCATGTAGGAGAAGAGGCGGGTGAGTTCCTGCGCGTTGGTCCGGCCGACGTACATCCAGGTCGCGACCGAGTCGCCCGGCGGCACCCGTTCCTCGTACAGATAGGTCCGGCGGTCCGGTTCGTTCCTCTCGGCGTAGGAGTAGCCCGCCTCCCAGTGGAGCCGCGAATCCTTCCTCCAGCCGGGGAGGGTGTGGTCCATCCCGACCGAGGTCGTCCAGAGCCCCCGCTCCACGAAGCGGAGCTGGGTCGACTTCTTCGGCACGCTGAGGCTGGTGTCCTCGCCGTCGTAGACGTTGACCTCGTCCTCGGCGCTCCGGTTGTACATGGTGCGGAGGTGGAGCGTGTGGGCGAGTCCGAACCGGTAGTTGGCGTTCAGCATGCTCCCCCAGAGCACCGACGCGGTGGACGCCTCCCCCTCCAGATCGAGCCTTCTATTCAGATTGCCCGCTCCTCCTTCATAGAGACGGCTCTGATACTGCTTGGTGGTGAAGCCGTTTCTGAGCGAGGCGCTGCCGATGAATCCGAGCGGTCGCCCCAGGAAGAGAATCTCGTCGCCGTAGGAGCCGCTGAAATTATAGGCGGGAGACGCGTCTTCCGTGCGGGGCGACCATGTGTTTTCGAAAGAACGGCCGAGGGCGATGAACTCCTCGTCCGTGAATTCGCTGGGATGGAGGATCGAGGTTCCCCCCTTGATCAGCTTGTCCGAGGCGAGTTCCTCCACCAGGTCCGGGAGGGCGCGCTTGCCTCCGCTGAAGCCGAGCCAGTCGTATTTCCCCCCGTCGTAGGTGAGGAATCCGCTTCCCGTGGTCCCCTCCCGGTATCCGCTGGAGAGGGAGAGGGACCAGGTGCGGCGGCCGGGGAAGTCGCGGGTGTTCACGTCCACCACGCCGCCGCCGAACTCGCCCGGCTGGTCCGGCGTGAAGGTCTTCTGGACGATCACGTTGTCCAGCATGCTCGACGGAAAGAGGTCGAGCGGGACCACACGCTTGTTCGGCTCCGGCGTGCCGATGGTGTTGCCGTTCACCTTGGTGGAGTTGTAGCGCTCTCCGAGGCCGCGTACGAAGACGTAGCGGTCGTTCACCACCGACAGGCCCGTCACGCGATGGAGGACCTCCGCGGCGTCCGAGTCGGGGGTGCGCTTGATCTGCTCGGCGCTGACGCCGTCGCTCACCGCGGCGGCCTTCTTCTGTCGGGAGAGGATGGCGGTCTCCGTCCCCTGAATCGCGTCGGCGGTCACCCGCACCGCCTGGGCGCGGACCGCCTTCGGCGTGAGGGAGACGTTCAACGTGAGGATCTCGTTCTCGCCGACGCGCACCTCGGTGACGTCGGTCGTGCCGAAGCTGATGTGGCTCACCTGCAGCCGGTAGAGGCCCGGCCGGGCGGGGATCCGGTAGCCGCCGTCGGCGTTGGTCATCCGGTTCGCGACGGCGGTCTCCACCGCGGGATTCGCGGGATCGGGACGGAAGAGGACCACGTCGACGAAGGGGATCGGGTCGCCCGTCTCCGAGCTGACCACGCGTCCGATGACGCCTCCGCCGCGCAGGGGGGCGGCTTCCGGCGTGTCCTGAGCCGCCGCGGCGGCGGGGAGCAGGAGAAGGGGAAGGATCGCGGGGGCGATCCGTTTCGCGAACGCCCGAAAGAGCGCGGCGCGCGAGGTGGTTGTCATTGAACGGCTCCTTCTCATGACGGCCACTCCTAACGGGAACGGAGACTTACGACGAGCGGACCTTCCCCGGCGGGCCGGTCCGCGGGACAGGGACGGAAACCCGGCCGAACCGGCCGAGGGGAGGGCGGCGCGAGCGGGTTCCGGTCCTTGTCGAGCGGCGTTCATGACGCCCCTTCCTTCCATGGCGAAAGGCTGTTGCCTTTCCGATTCCCTGCTGTTTCGGGAGCCGCCGGTCCGGCCGGCGCGATCCTGAGGCGAGGGGAGAGCCCTCGAAGGGGCCCGGATCGCGGGGCTTTTCGCAACCGGTTTTCGGGCGGCTCCATCCGATTCCCGGTTTTTGCTCTTGCTTCGCTCGATGGGGGGGCGGCCGTCGCCGCCCCCCCGAGTGGAACGGTTCGTCTCTCGCGACAACGCGCGGGTGGGGAGCCCGACGTCGTTACCGGAGGACGGTGAACCGTCCGGTTACCGGCCCGTTGCTGGTATCGAGCCGATAGAAGTAGACACCCGAGGCCATGTCGGAACCCGGGGTCCAGGTCACCTGATGCTCGCCGGCGGCGTAACCGCTGTCGACGACCTTGTCCACCTGACGGCCGCGGGCGTCATAGACCGTGAGGGTGGTGTGGCCGGCCGCGGGGAGGCGGAAGAAGAACTTCGCCTTGTCGCGGACCGGGTTCGGCGAGGTGTGGGTCCAGGCGGTCATGGTCGGACGGGCGTCGGCGCCGTCCGCCATGTCCACGCCCACCGCGGCGCCGCAGTCGTAAGCCGGCACCTGCGGGTTGGCGCCGCGGGCGCAGGACTGGCTGTGCTCGTAGCGGACGCCGTGGTTCGGGTAGTAGGCGATGATGCTGTTGAAGATCGCCGCGTCGGTCCCCCGGCGGAGGTGGATGCCGTAGGTCGGCGAGGCCGCCGTGGTGTCCACCTCGGGACCGATGAAGGTGCAGTTGGCGATAAGCGGGTTGGAGCGGCAGCAGGCGTTGAAATCGTACTCGCTGTTGTCCGCCTCGATTCCCTTGTCGCCCTGGAACCGGTATTGTTGGATCACGGCGAACTGGACGGTGCCGCGGAAGCCGAGCTGCCAGTCCACGCCGTCGTCGCCGCCGCCGCAGCCGACCAGGTGGTGGGCGTTGGCCTTGCCGCCGAAGAACTCGAAGAGGTCGTCCTTGCCCATGAAGGCGTTCAGGTAGGAGAGGCGGGTCTCACAGCCGACGCCGTTCCAGGTGAAGCAGTTCAGCTCGTTGTCGGTGGCGATGTCCACGCCCGAGTATTGGACGCGCACGTACTTCAGCTCGCCGCTGTCGTCGCAGTCGTTGGAGCCGCAGTAGAAGCCGGCGTTCCCCCCCTCGGAGGCGCAGGAGTCGGTGTCGGTGAGGCAGCCGTCGCAGTCGCAGTTCGACGCAGCGCCGCCGTGGATCACGATGCCGCCCCAGCCGCCGACGGTCGGCGGATCCAGGTCGGTGGTGGCGACGATCGGCTGGTCCTTGGTGCCGATGGCGTAGATCTTGGCGCCCCGGTTGATGGCCAGGAAGCCGGCGGAAGCGTTCTCACCGATGATCCGGGTGCCCGGCTCGATGGTCAGGGTCGTGCCGGAGGGAAAGCTGACCTTCCCCTGGAGCACGTACACGGAGTCGGCGACCCAGGTCTGGGTGGCCTGCACGCCGGTCCGGAAGGTGAAGTAGTTCAGGGCCGGAAGGGGGCCGCCGTAGTGGGTGGCGAAGGCGGTGTCGCAGATCCAGCCGCGGGTCCAGTCCTCGCCCATGCCGAGGGGCGGGATCGCGCCGCGGTAGCAGACCTGCTCGAACACACGCTCGCAGTCGCAGGTGTCGCAGTCGTCGGCGACCACGTGCTCGATCGTGGCGATGCAGTCGTGCCAGCCGCTGGCGATGCTGGTGGAATCGACGACCCAGTTGTTGCCCGGGTAGAGCGGATTGCCCACGAACTTGGGATCCACTTCGATGTCGTTCCAGAAGGACTCGTAGACGAGCTGGGTGCCCAGGCCGCCGCACTGGTCGCGGACGACACCGCCGTTGTTCCAGATGATGTTGCCGTCGAAGGTGTGCTGCGCATGGGCGGATCCCATGCCCATCGCGAGCATCCCCAGCGTCAGCAAGGCGATCTTCCACTTCATTCTCACTCTGCCCTCCGTTTTTCTCATTTTGGTTTCGGGGTGGGAAATTCGGCGCGTCGTTCAGCGTTCCCGTTTCCCGAGGGCGCGCGTTCTCCGGGAAACACGCACCATTCTAAGGGGGTGAAGAAACGAAGGCACGTCATGCTCTGATTAAACCGATCAAGCTTGGAAAAGCCCCGTTAACTTTCCGTTGGTTCCGTTAAGAATCCGCCCGCCTTTGTCGGGATCCGGTTAAGACGACGAGGGCGGCCGTCCTCGGATCGGGTCGGGGGGACGCCGGAAGTGGACGGTGCGGCCCCGAGGGCCGGCGGGCGCGGCGGCGCGGCTTCTGCTATAATTAAAGGCAACAAACCACCGCACTCCCGACACCCGAACCGGAGCCGAACCATGACCGCAAGGACTGGCGTACGACTTCTCGCGACGCTTCTTCTCCTTTCCGCCGCGGCCGTTCCCGCCGGCGCCGACCCGGTGCACACCACCTACCTGTGGCACATGCACCAGCCGATCTACTGGCCCGATCCGTCGACCTGGACTCCCGGCGAATACGAAACGGCCTATGAGACGATCACCCTCGGCCACTCCCAGTCGGACGTGTTCGACGTGTTCAACAAGGACGACCGGGTGCGGGACTATCAGGATTACCCGCGGATAGCCCTCTCCACGGTGCTCGATCTCCCCGACGCGGGGGCGCAGGTGAGCTTCGCCTCGGCGCTGGCGGAGAACCTCTTCTCCCTCGGCGACAACGGATGGAACGGGGGGCGCTACGCGCCGGACTGGTACCGGTGGTATCGCGAGGCGGCGGGATGGACGACGAGCGGCGGGCGTACCCGCTGCGACATGGTGCTCGTGGCGGCCCATCACCCGATCGCGCCGCTGATGGACGAGAACGCGTTCCGTATGGAGCTGAAGGTCGCGAAGGCGCTCCGCTCCGCCATGTGGGGGAGCGCGCCGGCGACGAAGGGGTACTTCCCCGCCGAGACCTGCTTCTCCGAAAGACTCATTCCGGTTCTCGCCGGCGAGGGAACGGAGTGGGCGATCGTGGCGAACACGCATCTCTCGCGGGCCTGCGCCGATTACCCCTACGCCGCGAACGAGGACAACTGCGACCCGCCCAACCCGGCGGACCAAACCAATCCCGCCGCGGGGGACTGGAACTCCATCTACATCAGCCGCGGCGTGACGGTGAAGACGGCGCTTCCCTTCGGGCATCAACCGCACTGGGCGCGTTACGTCGATCCGGAGACGGGTTCGGAATCGCGGCTCGTCGTCCTCCCCGCGGCGAACGCCATGGGGTGGGACGAGGGGTACGGCCTCTACGGCACCGGCCAGATCGACGCCATCGCTCCCTACAACGACCCGTCGAAACCGATGCTGATCCTCTTCGCCCATGACGGCGACAACGCATGGTCCGGCGGTTATTCGTACTTCAATGAAAACGTGACTTCCTTCTGTCACGGCGCGGCAACCGCCGGCTACGAGCCGACCACGATCGAGGAATACCTGGCGGACCATCCGGTGGACTCCTCCGACGTGGCGCGCGTGGAGGACGGCGGATGGGTGAACGCCGACGGCGATTTCGGCTCTCCGCAGTTCATCAACTGGAACTGGCCGCTCGTGAACTCCTCGGGCCAGTTCGACATTCCGAACGGATGGGCGGAGGACGAGAGGAATTGGGCGGTGCTCACGGCGGCGCAGAACCGGGTGGAGACGGCGGAGGCGATCCAGGGCGCGGCGGATCCGGCGCGCGTGGCCGATCCCTCGACCGGAGCGAACGACGCGGAGACGGCGTGGCACTTCCTCCTCGCCGGATACGAGAGCGGCTACATGTACTACGGCGTCGCCCTCGACATGGAGATCAAGGCGACCCTCGCGTGCAACGAGGCGACGGACCGCGCCGACGCGGTGATCGCCACCGGGAGCGACATGGTGCCGCCCACGATCTGGCTCCCGCAGCGCCTTCCCTGGAACCCGGGCGGTTTCGGCGGAGGCTCGCTCTGGGGATATCCGGGCGGGCAGGGGCTCGCCATGGACCGGGACTTTCATGTGTGGACGTTCGTCCACGACGTGAGCGGGATCGACTCGGTCGTTCTCCGCTACCGGATCGACGGCGACGGCGTGAACGACCCCGCCACCGACGTCAACGAGACCTACGCGGGGGGCGCCGGCGTGGGCGCCTGGACCGGCCTCTTCATGAACCGTCGCGTGATGCCCCTCGGCGATCCCTACAATAATCCTGAGATCGACTTCAGCGTCCTGCCGAATTACATCGCGGACGAATACTATGTGGAGGTGACCGGCCTCTCGGAGCAGCTCGTCGATTACTATGTCGAGGCGACGGATTCTCTCGGCCTCGTGAAACGCTCGCCGATCCAGCACGTCTGGGTGGGGAGCGGTTCCGGGAGCGGCGGAGGCGACGTCGCGACCTGGTCGCCGGAGGAGCCGGTCGCCGGCGAAACGCTCCAAATCATCTACGACGCTCGCCCCGGCGCGCTCGCCGACGACACCGACCCGGTTTACATCCACATCGGCCACAGCTGCTGGCAGGAGGTGCTCTCCCCCGATCCGGCGATGACCCTCCTTCCCGGCGATACGCTTTGGACCTATACCTATTCGATCCCCTCCGCGGCGACGAGCGTGGACTTCGTTTTCAACGACGGCGCCGGCGGCTGGGACAACAACAACGGCGCGGACTGGCACGTGTCCGTCTCCGGGGGAGGCCCCTCCGGATTCGTGATGGACGGCGCGGTCGACGCGGGGGCGACGTTCCTCGCCGAGGCGGGAGGGACCAGCCTCTGGGTCGCCCACGACGCGGAGCGGCTCTACGTCGCCGCGACGGGCGCCTCCGGCCTCGACCGTTTCCTCCTCATCGCCGCCGAGAGCGCCGCCGTCGCCGCACCCTGGGCGAAGGGGGGAACGGTGCACGGCAAGGAATACTTCCTCGCCCGGGAGAGCACCAACGGCTGGCACGGCTGGTTCGATTCGGGAGAGAACGTCTTTTCCGGCGAGTCCGCCTCCGGCGCGGTTCTCGAGGGGACTCTTCTCCGCTCGCTTCTCGGCGGGGCGGAGACGGTGCGGATCGCCGCGGCGCTCTACGGAAACGCCGACGGCGGCGCCCTCTCCGGGCAGGCCCCCGGCGCGGTCCAATCGAACGGCGACGTGGAGTGGAACGAGTACGCGGTCTATTCCATGACGTCGACCGGCGTGGAGGGCCGGCCTCTTCCGGAAGAGAGGGAGGAAGCGCTCTTCTTCGCGCCGCCGACCCCTTACCGGGTCGGTTCGGCGATCCGCTACCGGGCCCCGGAGGCGGGCCGCGCGCGGGTGAGCGTCTACGACGTGCGCGGGCGTCTCGTGGCGGTCCCTCTCGACGAGGCGATCCCCGCGGGCGAAGGCGCCTGTCGTTGGGACGGCCGGGACCGTTTCGGACGAACTTCCCCCTCGGGCGTCTACCTCTGGCGCTTCGAAGCGGCGGGCCGCGCGGCGAGCGGCAAGATGGTGTTGATCCGTTAGGGGCCGAGGAAAAAAAATCCGCGCTCTTGCGCGAGGTTCTTCTTCTCCACCGCGCGGGCGTCTAAGGCGCCCGCCGGCCGGTCACGTTCCCGATGATCGGGACGGCGATCGTTTCCCTCCCCTCCACGTTGGTGCGGATCGTCAGTTCCTCGCGGAACCGTCCGGCCGTCTCGCGGGGGAGAAGGGTGACGTGGAGAAGGCGGTCCTCCGGGCGTTCGCCCGTTTCGATCGCCCAGGAAAATCCCTCCGGCACGTCCACGCCGGTGACGGCGAAGGGGAGGCCGGTCGCGCCCCGAATCAGTACGATCATCTCCTTGCTCTCGCCGGAAAGGACGTTGGGGAAGTTCAGCTTTCGGGGGGACCAGGAGAGCCGGCGCTGAATCCAGATCTGCAGGAAAAGGACCGCCTGGGGCCGCGTCTCGTCGTCGCTCCGGACGAAGATCGCCTTGCGCGTTTTCCCCTCCATCTTGCGCGTCTCGAATGTGCCCGACAGAGGGACCGCGCCGCCGGGCGGGATGGTGCTGTCCGGAAGGAAGGCGACGGTGCAGCCGCAGGTGGTGGAAACCTCTTCGATCGTGATCGTGCGCCCCCCTTCGTTCCTCAGCAAGAAGAGGAAGGGGAGGGTGGTGTCTCCTTCGACGAAACCGAGGTCCGCCACCTCGGGCTCGACGACGAAGGTGACCGGCCGGCTCCCATCGGCCGTCGCCGCGCCCTTCCCCAAGGAGAAGAGGAGGGCGAGCGCCGCCGCGGCGGGAAGAGCGCGTCGCGCGAAGGTCGCCGCGCTTCTCATCCGATCAACGTCCCGGCGATGCATGCGGTCATCCAAGAGGCGAGCGCGCCGGCGATCATCGCCCGTAGGCCGAGCCGCGCCAGGTCTCCCCGCCGCTCCGGCGCGATCCCGCTGATCCCCCCGATCTGAATCGCGATCGAACTGAGGTTGGCGAAACCGCAGAGCGCGTAGGTGGCGATCACCGTGGAGCGCGGCGAGAGGGTCGCCTTCGCCGCCGCCAGGTCGAGGTAGCCGATGAATTCATTGATGGCGATTTTTGTGCCCAGCAGGTTCCCGACGACGAGGATGTCTTTTTTCGGAACACCCATGCACCAGGCGAGGGGGGCGAAGATGTATCCGAAGACCTGGCGGAGGCTCGTGTGCAGGTAGCCGAGAAAGAAATCCATCATCGCCACCAGGGCGATGAAGGCGAGGAGCATCGCCCCCACGTTGAGCGCCAGCTTGAGGCCGTCCGCGGCGCCCGCCGCCGCCGCGTCGATCACGTTGGCGGTTTTCTTCTCCAGCGCGAGGGGGACGCCGCCGGCCGTGGCGGAAACTTCCGTTTCGGGGAAGATGATCTTGGCGATCACCAGCGCGGCGGGGGCGCTCATCACGCTCGCCGCGAGGAGGTGCCCCGCGTCGATTCCGAAACGGACGTAGGCGGCGAGCACGCCGCCGGCGACGGTGGCGAACCCGCCGGTCATGACCGCCATCAGCTCCGAACGCGTCATCTTCGCCACGTAGGGGCGGATCACGAGAGGCGCCTCGGTCTGCCCGACGAAGATGTTCGCCGCCGCCGAGAGGGTTTCGGCGCCGCTGGTGCGGAGCGTCTTCCGCATCACCCAGGCGAAGGCGCGCACGATCCGTTGCATCAACCCGAGGTGGTAGAGCACGGACATGAGGGAGGCGAAGAAGATGATGGTGGTGAGGACGTGAAAGGCGAAGATCGGGCCTATGGCGACCGGCGCGCCGCTGCTCAGATCCGTGAGGCCGTAGGGGCCGCCGCCGCCGATCCCCTCCACCACGCCCGCGTCGCCGCGATAGAGATTGCCGAAGAGGAAGGAAGCGCCGTGATCGGTGAAGCTGAGGAGTTTGGCGACGCCGGCGCGGGCCGCCTGGAAGACCACCTTCCCCGGGGCGGTGCGAAGGATGAGGAGCGCGAAGATCCATTGAAGGGCGAGGCCGGTGACGATCAGCCTGCCGTTGATGCGGCGGCGGTTATTGGAGAGCAACCAGGCGATGCCGAGAATGACGGCGATGCCGAGGATGCTGATGAATCGTTCCATGGATTTCCTCCTCGATGGGCGTAACTTTACGGGGCGCATGGGGGGGTGTCAACACGCGGTGGGGGGCGGGCCGCGTGGAAATCGGGAGGCGGGGCGTCGCGCCGCGCCTCTTGCCCGCGCGTCCCGGCGCTGTTAGCCTGGACGGATCATGATGAGCGCACGACGAGAGAGAGGGGTCCGTCGCACAGGAGGGGGCGGCGCGTGGATCGACGCGGGGGCGCTCCTTCTCGTCGCCCTCGCCGCGCGCGTCGCCTACGGCCTCTCGCTCCGCGGCGACATCCTCTTCGATCATCCGCAGGTGGACGCCCGCCTCTTCTGGGAGGGGGCGCGGGCGATCCTCGCCGGCGCGGGAGGGGAGGCGGTCTACTACAAACCGCCCCTCATCATCTGGCTGCTGGCGGCGATGGCCCGGCTTTTCGGCGCCGAGGGGGCGGGGGGTGCGCGCATGGCGTTCCTCATCCTTTCGTCGCTCGCCGCGCCGATGACGGCGCTCCTCGTCCGCCCGGCCCTCGGCCGGGGGAGGGCGGTCGCGGCGGGGATCTTCGTCGCCCTGTACGCGCCGGCGGTTTTCTACGGGGGGGAACTCCTCCCGGCGTCGGTGGTGCTTCTGCTCAATCTCGGGGCGCTCCTCCTCCTCGCCCGCGCCGAGGAGCGCGGCGGCGCGCTCCTCTACGGCGCCGCGGGACTTCTGATCGGCCTCTCCGCCCTCGCCCGCCCGACGATCCTCCTCTTCCCGCTTCTTCTTCTGGTGCGCTACAGGCGGGCGCGGCGCTCGGCGGCGGCGCTCGCCGCGGGAGTGATCGTCGGGATTCTTCCGGCGACGATCCATAACGCGGTGGGGGGCGATTTCGTCCTCGTGAGTTCCAACGGCGGGGTCAACTTCTACCTCGGCAACCACGCCGGCGCCGACGGCAGAAGCGCTCTCGCGCAGCAACTCCCCAACGAGCCGGGAGAGGCGGAGCGGGCGGCGCGCGCCATAGCCGAGAGGGAGGCGGGCGGGCCTCTCCGGCCCTCCCGGGTTTCGCGCTATTGGCTGGGAGAGGGGCTTCGATGGATCGCCGCCGATCCGGGGGGCGCGCTCGCCCTCACCCTTCGGCGCGCCTACTATCTCGTGAACGACGCCGAGATCAGTGATAACATCGATCCCGCCGCCGTCGCCGAGACGAGCCTCCCCCTACGTATTCTCCCCTTCGGCTTCGGAATCCTCTTCGCCCTCGGCCTCGCCGGATTCGGGACGCTCCGGAGGACGCGTCGCGGAAGGCTCCTGCTCCTCTACGCCCTCGCCGTCCTCCTCCCGCCGCTCTTCTTCTTCGTGGTGGGGCGCTTCCGTCTTCCCCTCCTGCCGGTGCTCGCCGCCGCCGCCGCGGCCGGTCTCTTCCGTTTCGCCGGCGACCTGCGCGCCCATCGGCGGGGGGCCGCGATCGGCGCCGCGCTGATCGGTGCCGGTCTGCTTCTCTCGATGAGCGGCTTCTTGGGGGTGCGCGCCGACCGCTCCTGGCACCTGCACTACCTGCGGGGGGACGCGCTGTATCGCATGGGACGCGTGGAGGAGGCGACCGCCGCCTTCGAGGAGTCCTTCCGGCGGAACGAGGGGGTGCCCCTCACGCGGAACGCCCTCGGCTATCTCTACGCGGAGAGGGGAATCCGCCTGGACCGGGCGGTGAATCTGATCCGGGGGGCGATCGGCCTCGAGCCGGGGAGGCGGCGCTTCTATCTGGACAGCCTCGGTTGGGCGCTTTTCCGGAAGGGGGAGATGGAGGAAGCGGCGGAAGCGTTCGAGGAGGCGATCCCCCTCTTCGGGCGCGGAGAGGAGGGGAGCCGGGCGGAAACGCTCGGCCATCTGGCGGAGGTGCGTCTCGCACAGGGGAGGGGGGCGGAGGCGGATTCCCTTCGGAAGGAAGCGGCGCGCCTCACGGGAGGCGGCGGAGACCGCTGAGTGGTGCAACTCATTGCAAGAACGCCCCTACCGGACTCCCGGCGGGGGCGTTGTTTTGGTGGGCCGTGAAGGAATCGAACCTTCAACCTACTGATTAAGAGTCAGGTGCTCTGCCAATTGAGCTAACGGCCCGAACAAAAAAAATCGGCGTCGGCCTCGACTAGGCAAACTAACATCCCCGGCGGAGGAGTGTCAACGGAAAATCGGGCGCCGGCGCGGCAAAACCCTTGCCGGGAGGGGCTTTTCGGGCGATATTGTAAGGGACGGCCGCTCGGCAGCCGGCGAATCGACACTTCCGGTAAGGGGGCGAATGGATTCGACGGGGGCGCAGTAAGCGGGGGCCGCGTGCCGAGGATCTCGCCGACCTCGTAAATACCGGCGGGAAAACACAACTGCCAACGATAACTTGGCTTTGGCCGCCTAAATAACAGGTGGTCCGTTCGCCCTTCCCCTGCCCGTGGGGGGAGAAGCGGGCGTCGTTAATCACGGGCTGGCCTCGACCCTTGGCCCGAGGGAAGAGGCGAGAACTTAGGGCTCGGTCCTGCGAGGATCCTGCCGGCCGGAGCTTCGCGAGGATGACGACAAAAGACCGCACTACGCACGTAGACTCCTCCGTGGAACCGCTTTCGGACGCGGGTTCGATTCCCGCCGCCTCCACCTCCTAACTACTTGCGCCGCAAGGCGTTAGGGATTCGCGGATTCCCCGTCTCCAAAATGTCTCCAAAAACTTGAGCGGATACGGGCATCTCGAGGAGCTTGATCGCCGCCTCGATCGCCGTTCCCGGAGCAGGGAATGGGCACATCACTTCCGACGGATCTGAAAGAGGAGTTTGGCGTACTTACCTTCGATCGTGGCGATCCACACCTCATAGGGGACGCTCATTTCGATCAACAGCTGGCGTGTCGGTTCGGTGACGACTCCGAAGGCTTCCCAGACTTCCGTATTGGGCACGGTGTAATCGCCGTAGAGCAGCGGTGAGGTAATCGGGTCGTACACCGGGTGCTCCGGCGTGCCGATGTTGGTGCAGGTGATGGCGTACCATGCATCGGCCGGTTGCACGAGAACGCCGACAGCGAGCACGTCCTCCGGAATCGTCCAGTTGATGGTCGGCAAGACGGGATTCCCGGTGAGGAAGATCTGCGCGTCGCCCGGATCCATCCCTTCCGTGCCGTCGGTGTTCACGTAATAAGCGACGTGAATGTAGGTGCCGTATTCGTCCCCGTTCCCGTCGCCATCCCCGTTGTCCCCGTCTCCGTTTTCCCCGTTCATCACGTTGTCCAGCGCTTCCGCGGTATCCCGGTAGGTCAGCCAGTTGGAGATGACGTTCCCCAGTCTGCCGGCCAGCCCGGAGAGCCCCGAAGCGAACTGGCTCCCGACACGGATCACCTGGTCGATCACGTCTCTCGTGATCGTGAAGTCCCCTTCCTCGTCCGTGAGGAGGGCTTCGCTGTTTTCGTTCGTCAAGGCGGAGGCGCCCAGATCGAGCGCAGCGCCGGTCCAGGCCGCATACAATCCGAGGGAGGCGCCGATCACGCCTCCCACCGGACCGCCGACGAGGAAGCCGGCGATCGTGCAGGTCAGTATGAACATGCCGAGGTACGCCCTTCCTCCCTCGACCCCCCGGTCCTTGATTTCATCCACCACCACCTGGACATCCACCAGAGGTTCATCGCTCGATACTGTCCGTTGGAAGGAGAAAGAGCGGGTGGAGGACCAGTTCGGAATCTCCAGTTCCTCCGCGATGCCGCGAAGCGAGGCGGCGATCAGACGATCCACGATCGATAACTGGTCCGCCGTGAGCATTGTCACGCCGGACTCCAGTTCGATATCGAGCGCGCCTTCCTCCTCGATCTGCTCGATCATCCTTTCGAGAACAGCGATCTGTTCACCGATGAAGGCGAGGGAGGTGTCGACGTTCACGGCGCCGCCCGCTTCGTCGTAGAGATCCTCGAGATTCTCCTCCGCGTCCTCGTATTCCGCCACCGCCACATGGAGCAGTTCGAGCAGCACCTCGCCCCCGTCGACGCCATCGAGGGTGGGGAGAGGGAGAATCGTCAGCGAGTCGTCGGTTTCATAGTCGCCGATCGCAACCGTAACCTTCCCCGACGAGGGGAGCCCCGTCGCCATATCGATAAACGGGGGGACCACGACCTTCGCGCTTCCCTTGTCGGTGTCGGACGTTTCCACGTGAATCAAGTAATCGCCGGCACCTCGGAATTCGACCGCGACCGTGGATCCCGCCCGGATCGATCCGTGGGAAACGGTGAGGAAGCCGAGCGGCTCGGCGGCGGCGGCGGAGAGGGACGGCGGCCCGGTGTCCGTCACGCCCGACGTGTCTTCTCCACCCGATCCGCACCCCACGAACGCCAGCGGCGTATGGGCCACGAGGAGGAAGGAACAGAGAACGGATACGAGACGTCTCCATTTGGCGGGGCGCATAGTCGACCTTCTTTCTCCGCGTCGTCAGACCAAAGGCTTTTCCGGGTATCCCGGATGACCGCCAGAGCTTAGAAGCAATCGTCGTTCTGAATCGAGGAAGTGCGGAAGGTACCGTTCGAAGACGTGGTTCGTGGGATCATCATCAATCAGAACACTAGAAAGATAGCACCGGAATATCGGGACTGTCCATATCCGGCGCGGACTACGGGAGGGAGCATTCGTCACCCATTCGAGCAGGCCACGGCGTTTGCCCACTTCCCGCCGGGAAGCATGCTTTCGCCGTGGCTCTCAGGCGGGGGGAAACCGGGGCGCATTCCGGGGACACGCGCATTCCGGGGACACGATACGGAATTCCGTTTTGGTTCAGTCCGGAAGAGTTGTCCACCGGCGCGATGGGGGTAACGAATTACGGATTGTGTCCCCGGAATCTGAGAAATCCGCGGATTAACCGTCTCCAAAAACTTGGGCGGGTACGGGATTTTCAATGGAAAAATCAAACCTCTACCGCTGAGAGCTCATGATCCCTTGGTTATCCTGGTGAGACCTGTAGTGGGTACGGACACATGACGTTTAGCAGGTTCAGAGTGGTTCTTAGGAGTCACTATTGAGAAAGCCGATGATTCTTCGTTCAAGACGGTCTAGATCCGAAAGCTGGCACTCCCAGACAACCATAACTCGCCAGCCCAGACGACGAAGGCGCCCTCGCTGCAGTCTGTCACGAGCCTTGTTCCGGTTGATCTTGTCGATCCAATACGACCGATTGGTCTTCGGAATCCGGTTTCCCCTCCTGCATCGGTGACCATGCCAAAAGCAACCATGCACGAAGATGACCATATGTCGGGAAGGGAACACCAAGTCGGGTGTACCTGGAAGATCTCGGCGATGTAATCTGAACCGGAAACCAAGGCGATGCACAAGCGAGCGTACGGTTATTTCCGGTGAAGTGTCCTTGGAACGGACACGTGACATTACCCAACTGCGCTTTTCTGGCTCTAAAGTATCTGTCATGTGGAGATTTCGATGCGGAGACCTGGATCTGTTTCACATTCGGAGACGATCTTGTTATATCTAGCGATTAGATTTTTCGCAGTAGTTCTTCTTCCGTCTCTGCCAAACCCCCCCAGCTCATAGAGGTTTCCGGCTAGGAACTGCTCACCGTCAAACACATCAACCCGATCAGCTACGCCGCGTTGGTCGGCGAACATCTCCGCCGCAGTTACTCCCTTTTCAATCGTGATAATTATCGGCCTTAATCCGCCATCCAGGTTCTTTTTGCATTTTCGCAGCAGAGCTTCTGCTGGAGATGTCGTTACATGAATTGCCGCATCCTCGATAAGAAAGTCGGCGTCATACCCTGCGCCCTCATCCTTGACTGATGCCCCCCGGTGTTCGATCTCGGTCTCTAATACGAGATCGAGTTTCGCGCCTACGAGATGCTGGAGAACTGTCCCGAGAACCATTGTTCCCGATCCTTCTTTCTGCCGACGTTCAGCTTGCAGTAAAAGGTCGCGAACCACAGAGCGGATTGACTTAGAGAAATCCAAACGGAGAGAAAATGGCTTTGAGGCGAAAAAATTCTTTACACGGTCGATCCAGAAATTCTCCACTGACTCAAGATCAACCTCTCCCGAACGAGCGAGTCCGTTCAGAAACTCTACATACTCCTTCATATTGCCGATGCTTCCGCGACTTGTTCGGCCACCTTCCTCCGCAAGAGTACGGAAGATCTCATGCTCGGCCAGGATCTTCTGAACCGCGGCTTTGCCTAATCCACGAACCTGCCCCCCTCTCTTCGTGAGCATCAGCTCAGGTTCAAGGGGTAACCCCTGGATCTGCGCATGGCGAGTTACTACAAGAACAACACATAGAGGACTCTTTCCTTTAATCCCATGGCTACGAGCGAAAGAGCTGAGGAGATTATAAAGTGAGTTCACGCCTCCTCCGTATCGACAAGTGTAGCTAAAGATGACAATAAGTGCTTGCTCAAGAATCTTACTGAAGGCACCGCAACTCCGTCACCCATGGCCTTGTAACCGTCATTATACGATCCGGGCACCTTGTAGGACTTCCTTGCACCCATCAGACGTGCAGTCTCGGTGACAGTCAGCAATCGCGTATGCGGCTTACCATTGTTCCATACTACAACCAATTGGCGGCTGCTTCCCCCACCAGGTGTTCGAAGACATCCAGCAATCCCATCGAATCTAAGTTCTAGGGTCTGCCCCCTGGTCCTCGTCCTTTTGTAGCCCGCGAACACACGAGTCCCAGCTTTAATAGCCATCTTCATCTTCTGCCAGTGCTCGTGTGGGATTAACTCGAGGTTTCGGTCGGAGATGTCTTCTTCGTGAGGCTTAGCCTCGGGATCTAGTATCTCCGCAAGATTGCTTTGTCTAGGCCTGGGCATTGGCATCCGCCACCAGAGCAAGTCGTTGAGACCCGAGCAAGCCCGACGGACGGATGCCGGATGCAGCCACCCGGGTACTGGTGCCGTGAGACCCGTTAAGTCGGGACCGTGTTTAATACCTATTACGAAAACCCTGGGGCGGGATTGGGGAACCCAATGGACAGCGTCAAGCACAATCGGACCTACCCGGTAGCCACGCTTCTCTAACGCCTGATGCAGAAGCCTGTAGTGCTCTCCTTTAGCTGCGGAAAGGAGACCGATTACATTTTCAGCTACAACCATGGGGGGACGGCGCTGCATCTCATCCATCACACGTAGCCAGTGCCAAACAAGGCCGCTGCGCGCTTTATCGATCCCCCCCAGCTTCCCCGCCAAGGACAAATCCTGGCATGGAAAGCTTGCCCAAGAAAGATCAGCTTCCGGCAGATTAGAGCCTCGCACCTTCTCAATGGGACTTAGCTCGAATCCTTCGCGAGGGTGGTTTGCTAAGTAGACTCTTGCCTTTTTGGGACAAATATCGTTAGCCCATACGACGTCGAAGGATAAACGCAATCCTTCGGTCGCAAGACCAGCTCCAGCAAAGAAGTCGAGAGCCCTAGGCAATTTTACTGATCTCCGAGTTTCGAGCCTTTCCTTCGCAGTGATACACATCATCCCCACATCCCTTCTCTCCCAGACTGCGAGCCGACTACTTCACCCGCTGCAGTGTAACTCTAACAAGGAAGACCATCAATACGGTCTTCCTCATAGGCTCCGTCACCCGCTCTTCTTAAATCTCGATGACTTTTTCAGCTTCGGGGTAGATTCTTTCCGCCACATGGTGACTCTTCACATTATTTCGTAAAGGTTTAGTCAACCTCCACTAGACTCGATCGAGTACCAGATCCCCTCTCCTTTACTCTATGCGAAGATTACGAAAGAAATCATACGATATCATTCCCATCCTCCATCCGCCAGCTAGCGCGAATCGACGTAGACCTTGAGGTACGCGTTGGCGCCGCAGTCGTACGAAATCAGATTCTGCGTGTACAGTGCGTTGGTCTCTCGCCAGGTCACGCTCGCCCCGCAGGTGGAACTCCCGCTCGTGGAATAGGCGTACCGGCCCGAGGTCGGATCGATTCCGTCGTAGGAAAGGCCGCTATAATCGACGGTGTACTGGATGGTGACCGTGCCGAATCCCCAGCTGCTTTCATAGGACATCGTGTTGGACAGGTGGACGTTGATGCTGGCCGGGTTGTCGATGTAGGTGATCCGCACGTTTCCGGAGAACGTCCGTCCCAGGCTCTCGTAGGAGTAATTCCCGGAAAAAAGGCCGTTGCTGAAACTCCCGACTGCGCCGTTGAAATGGAGGGCCTCTTCCAGGTTCGCGGTGGTGGGACCGGTCTGGTCGCTTCTCTGGAACCGGGCGGTATCGAGGTAGAATTCCATGCTGCCGTTCAGAACGTCGGAGCCGGTCAACTCGATCAGAAGTTCCACGTCGTTCTTGCCCTGGTAGTTGGAGGCGGCGTCGTGCGTGCTGTTGGATACCAGGACCACCAGATCATATCCGGCGTCGAAGAGCGGCTTGGCGTCGGCCAGCGCCACCTGCCCGCTCCCTCCGGGGAACGCCTCGCCGACCATGGTGATCTCCGTCCCCTGCTTGTATTTGCAGACCAGGATCCCGCAATTCGCCGGATCATCGACGGTGAAGGAGAGGGGGGCGGTCGACAGCGTGCTCAGATCCCCCGGGAGGATCTTGAACAGTCTTCCCGAAAGGTCGTGGTACTCCAGCGTCGCGGGGATCACGTTGTTCGACGGATCGACGGTGAAGGTCGTGAAATTCGTCCATTCATCAAGGAATCGGAAATTCACCTGATTATCGTAATAGTGACCCAGCACGTAGGCGCCCAACACGCCGTGCCAGAACTGCGGGACCGGTTCGTTCAGGACCGAGAGGACCGCATCGACCGGATCGACCGCCTGCGAAGGCAAGACACCCGCCTGGATCTCTTCGAAGATGCTGCGGATCGCCTGCTGGCCGTACGCCTCGACGACGCCTTTCAGGATGACCGAGAGACCGTATCCGGTCCGCGCGTGGCTCCTGCCCGCGTATTGCCATCCGTCGAACGGGTACATCTCTCTTCCGTTGATGCTGTGAGGAACGTAGTTCGGCAGATTCGAGAATTTCTCCATGATCCATACGGAAGCCGCTTCCTTGAGCCACTTCTGTTCGATCTCGATATTGGGAGAAGAAAACTCGTACAGATTCTGGACCAGATGGAAGAACTCGTGCCCGCAGACGGCCCGCATTTTCGGATCGTCGTTCAGGATGCCGAGATCGATCTGGAAACTCCCGACCGGGATGTATTTCCGCAGCTCCTGGTCGGTCACGAGAGGATCGTTCTTCACCTTCGAGATCCTGTAGAAATAGGCGCCGTTGAACCGGGAGGAGGGTTTGGCCAGAACGGTCGGGGGGTCGGCGGCCCAGTCCCTTCCGGTCAGATCGTATCCCATCGCCGCGCAGGAATCGTAGGCCTCTTCGAAATGCTCGCCCATCTTCGCGCCCTGGGCGCTGTAGGCGAGAGGATAGCTCAGAATGAAATGCCCATTCGCCGAAGGCTCCTCCATGTAGCCGCCGAGAATGATGAAAAAGAACGTCTCGCCGGCGGATTGGGCCTCTTCCTTGCCGATCGCCTTCCCGGCGGCATCGGCGGGAAGCTCGTAAAGCAGATAGCCCGACGAGTCGGCAGCCTGGTCGGTATGGAAGGACGCGTGCACGCTGTCTTCGGTGGTGGCGTTCAGGATCCGTCCGACGGCGATGAGCGTGTCCCCCTCGATGGGGCCGCGGTATTTCAGCCGGAGCCGGATCGGTTCGTCGATGGTGCCGGGCAGACCGTCGATCCGATACATGGAGGAGATCCCGTACTCGCCGAAGTCCTCCTCCTCGTCCTCGACGGAGACACGGATCGTGTTCTCTTCGCGGAAGGCGCCGGCCGGCACGATGACCCGGATGCTGTCCAGGTCGAGTTCGCCCCCCGCCACCCCGATGGTCTTGCTCCCCAGAAGGTCGTCGCTCACCTCCGCGGGATCGTCATCTTTTTCCGGACTGAAGAGGTCGCAGGAGAAGAGAAGCAGGATCGGGAGCAGAGCGAGTACGCGAAGGAGCTTCATGATGTCTCCCTTGGAGAGTGGATGCCGGCAGCCGTTTCACGGGGGGGTACCTTCAATCTTCGCAAAGGGAGCCGGCATACATTCGTCTCGAACCGGCCCCTGTATAGATACCTCATACTATAGCTGTTGGATGGAATTGTAAGCAACACGGTCATATCTTTCTTTTCAGTCCATTCTTGGAGTGGGAGCCTCCAGAGGAACCCGCACGGTCTGGACCGAGTTGGCGGGGATGGTGATCGCCGCGTACCGGCCGGCGATTTGCAGGTGGTAGGGAATCGCATCCTTCGTGGTGTTCAGCACCTGCACGCTGAGAAGGCCGTCGCCGTTCACGGTGGCGCAGGCGCGCAGGGCGTCCGGGTCCAGGCCGTCCGTCTCGCGCTTCGTCCAAACCGCTTTGTCCCCGGGACGGATGGTCCGGCCGAACTGCGCCAGCACGTAATAGACGGGCGTGTAGTAGATCTCCCCGGTTTCCGTGTCGATCATGATCGGAGCGCCGCAGAAATTGCCCGCGTGGTTGGGACCGCCTTCCCGGTCCAGGACGATGTTCCAGTCCACCCAGCCGGCGACCCAGTGATCGAGGCAGACGATGATGTCCCGCGCGTAACGATGGACCGGCGTGTAGGCGGGATGATCCGCCGCGCCCGGTCCGGCCCAGCTCGCCGTGTACGCCCAGTCCGTCGCGCCGGCGTTCCACCAAAACGCGTCGTTGCCGAACCAGCCCGATTCCTTGTACCCGGCCGGATCGCCGATCCCGCCGGGGGCGTCGGTGCCCAGGTTGTCGATGCACCCCTCCGTATGGAGAATGACCCGGTCCGGGTGCCCGGTGTGCACTCGTTCCAAGGCGTCTTCGTATACCCGGAATGTGCTCGAATACCAGTGCACGGCCACGCCGAACACGTACCCGGCGGAACGCGGATCGCCGAAAATCGCTTCCGCCCACCGCACCAAACCGTCCCGATTCTGATCGTAGACGAGCAGCTTCACGCCGGCGTGCCGGCTTTCCCGGAGGCGGGGTCCCAGGTGGTGTCGGATGAAGTCGCTCTGCGATTCCGGCGAGAAATTCATGCTCTCCCAGTGTCCGCCGTTGCCGTGGGGTTCGTTCACCGGCGTGATCGCCCAGATGTCCACCCCTTCTCTCTCGTAGGCGGCGAGGTACTTCAGGAGATAATCGGCATAGGTCGAAACGTACCGAGGCTTCAGCGAACCCCCGGTCCCCTGCCAGTCGTTTTCCGGGGACCCCGGGATGGTCCAGGTCTCGATGTCCTTCATCCACGGGGGCGCCGTCCAGGCGGAGGCGATGATCCGCAGCTCGCCGTCCCTCTGTTCCCGCTTGATCGCGAGAGCCTCCCGGATCATGGGGAGGAGGTCGTAGCGGGAATCCTTGACACCTGGATAGTCCGCCCGGTCGAATCCGGCGAGGTCCGGGGCGATGGTGAAAGCCGACAGATCTCGATCGTCCGGTTCCGCGGCGTAGGAGTACTCGCCCTCCACCGTGAAATCGCATGACCCGATGTGGGTCCGGGTCAGAGTGAAATCGGCGCCCGACTCTCCGAAGATCCTCCGCATCACCTCCCGCCGGCTCTCCGGCTCCAGATGCGCCAGAACGAACGCGGAGGATTCCGTGAAGGAGGTGCCGATCCCGTAGATGGTCTGTTTGGTGCTGTCCGGGTAGACGGTGATCACGGTGCCGGAAGCGTCGCCCTTCCTAAAGGCCGCGTTCTCCATGGGGCTGATCTTGTCCCCTCCTTCGGAGGTGAGGAGGATCTCGCTCGTCGCGGCCGGTGCGGGGCCGGATTCCTTCGCGCCCGCGAAGGTCCCCATCACGGCCGCGCCCAACAGAACCGTCGTCAGGCGATGGATCGGGGCCGCCGAGCGATGGGATCGAAAAGAACGTCCCGGGCGTCTTGGACGCCCGGGACCACGGGAAGGGAAACAGATTTCGCATAGATGCGGCACGGGACTCTCTGTATCTCTCGATCTCCTACTTCACCAGCATCATCCGTCGGGTCAATCGATCGGTCGGGGTCTCCAGAACGTACAGGTACAATCCGCTGGAAGCGGATTCGCCCCGATCGGTCGTCCCATCCCAAGTCACGGAATGCTCACCGGCGCCGAGTTCTCCGTCGTGCAGCGTGGCGACCCGCCGGCCCGAGATGTCGAAAACGGCGATCTCGACGGCGCCCGCCCTCGTAATAGCAAAATCGATGCGGGTCGTCGGATTGAACGGATTCGGGCAGTTCTGGCTCATCCTCGATCGGGCGACGGTGGCGCCTTCCGGGACGTCGACCGTTTCGCCGCGGATCTCGATGTTGTCGTAAAATATGCCCGACGGTTCGTAAAGCGTGGCCAGGTTCATGAAGCCGAACTGCAGGAGCTGGCCGGCGAGACTCGCGTCGATCCCGATGCGGAGGCCGTAGCGCTGCCACTCGACGGGAATGGACGTCATGTCCACGGTGATGAAGTTGGTCAGGGCGTATCCGGAACCGGGGTCGAGCGTCTTGATGAACGCCGCCGCGGTCGAGCTTCCCGTGATGTTGCCCAGCTTGGCGTCGAACTCGAAGAACCAGCAGGTGCCCACGTCGCCGGCTTCGATCGTGTACTCCCGGTAGACGTTCGACTCGACGAGGTTGCCGCCGGCGTGATCGGTGTTCTCGTAATCACTGAACACGACGAGTTGCTGGGCTTCCTGGCTGGGGCCGCCCTCTCCGGTCACGATCTGGCAGAACGCGGCGTTGTGGTTGGGCGCCGCGAAGGGGCCGTATCCGTAGAGGTAGGACGTGTCCGGATCGAACACATTTCCATAGACCAGCCAGCCGTCATCGCCCAGCGCGTCGGGATCCGTCTGGATCAAACCCTCGAAGCTCTGGCCGTAGGACGTCACCGCGGCGCCGGCGGTGGAAACCATACAGCACAGCATCATGACCGTAAGGAATGCGGTCGCTCGAGCCAGCATCATGTTCACCTCCCGTTTCAGAATCCGATTCGTTTTCCGCCGACGATTCTCGACAGGCTCTTTTCGTAGAAGACCGTCTCCCCCGGATCGTTCTCGCGGAATCGATCCGGAGAAAGGACATTTCCCTTCCGTATCGCCTCGTGTATCTCCGGTCGTCGAACTCTCCGTCTATACGGAGTCTCGATTCGGCGCCCCGGAATGGATTCCCGGGCTCCCATATGGTGTATTTTCTGACGACCCACAACGAGTATACACTATGTTCGCTTTCCGAACAAACATATTTTTCCATCTTGTAACATATTGTTAATTAGTAGGTTGTACGCTAATCCGTCGGCGGGACCCTCTCTTTCTGACGGAGAGGGGGATGTGTCGCGCTTCCGATGCCGGTGCCGAACCGGCCGGTTCACGACCCGGAACGCGCGGTTCCAAAGGGAGGGGAGTGTGCCGACAATCTCGACTTCGCGATTCCCCGGACTAGGAGCGATATTAGATTAACAAATTGGATTGCAAAAAGTTCGCGGCTTTCGCCGTGGCGGGTATCCAATTATTTTCTTTGTACGGACGACGTACAAAGTGTATAATACAAATACAAAAAAACAGTCGTATGATTCGGCCCTGTTTCCACTTTTGTCGTTCACGCCCCACAGCCGGGAGCAGAACCAGATGGATTGCCAGAAAACCTTCTCACTCGTTGGAGGGCTCGTGCTCGCGATCATCGCGGGGATGAGCTTCGCGACTCCCGCCGCTGCGGCTTTCTCTCTCGTCTGGTCGGACGAGTTCGACGGTACCTCTTTGAATACCGCCGACTGGACCATCGACATCGGCGACGGATGTCCCGACCTGTGCGGTTGGGGAAACAACGAGCTTCAGTATTACCGGGCGGAGAACGTCGAGGTTTCCGGCGGGAACCTGATCCTCACGGCGCGCGATCAGTACTACGGCGGCCGATACTTCACCTCGGGCAAGGTCCACACACGGGACAAACGCTCCTTCCTCTACGGGAGGATCGAGATGAGGGCCAAGATCCCCACGGGAGGCGGCATGTGGCCCGCGTTCTGGATGATGCCGCAGGACGACGCCTACGGCGGATGGGCGGCGAGCGGCGAGATCGACATCATGGAGTCCGTGAACGCCACGACCTCGATCGGCGGAACGATTCACTTCGGCGGGAGCTATCCGGACAACACCTATTCGAGCGGATCCTATTCGCCCGGGGGGATCAACTTCGCCGACGAGTTCCACGTCTACGCCGTCGAGTGGGAGCCGGACGAGATCCGCTGGTACGTGGACGACGCGCTCTTTTCGACGAAGACGAGCTCCCAGTGGTATTCCGACGGCGCCCCCGGTGATCCAAACGCGCCCTTCGATCAGGATTTCTACATCATCATGAACGCCGCGGTCGGCGGCAACATGACCGGTTGCACGAGCACGAGCTGCGTTACGGCGGATCTCCCCCAGCAGTACCTCATCGACTACGTCCGCGTGTACCAGGAAACGGGGAACCTCGCTCCCACCGTCGCCGTCACCTACCCCACCGAGGGGGACAACCCGCCGGCGGGGGATATCACGATCGAGGCGGCCGCCTCCGACACGGACGGCGCCGTCGCGAAGGTGGAGTTCTACGAGGATCTGACCTATCTGGGCGAAGACACGACCGCTCCCTACACCCTGCTCTGGCCTTCCGTCCCGAGCGGGTGTTACACGATCAGCGCCAGGGCGATCGATGACGAGGGCGCCTACAGCATCGACGCCGCCGACGTGACCGTCGGCGCCGGGTGCGGCCAGGCTCCTTACCTCGGCGTTCCTTTCGCGCTCCCCACGCGGATCGAGGCGGAGGACTACGATGACGGGGGAGAGGCGGTCGCCTACCACGACCTGGACGCGGGGAACCAGGGGAGCGCCTATCGCACCTCGGAGGACGTCGACGTCCAATCATGCTCCGACGCGGGCGGCGGGTACAACGTGGGATGGCTCCGGGAAGGAGAATGGCTGGAGTACACCGTCGACGTTCCGGGCGCGGGCGAATACGAGATCGATGTCCGCGTGGCGTCCTATTCCGCCGGAGGCGAATTCCGCATCGAGTTCGACGGCGTCGACAAGACGGGCGCCGTCACCGTGCCGGTCACGGGCGGTTGGCAGACGTGGACGACCGTCTCCACGACGGCGACGCTCGAACCGGGCGTGCAGGTCATGCGGTTCATTCCCACGGTCGAGGGATTCAACCTCAACTACATCGAGTTCCGGGCGCCGACCGCGGTCGCGGCTCCTTCGCCGCCGCGGGCGTTCGCGCTGCACCCCAATACTCCCAATCCCTTCAACCCGTCGACGACCATCGCCTACGATCTGGCCCGGCCGTCCGCGGTCGATCTGGCGGTCTACGACGTGGCGGGACGGAAGGTACGGACCCTCGTTTCCGCGGGAAACCTTTCCGCCGGTCGTCACGAGGTCGTTTGGAACGGCCGCGGCGACGACGGTCGAGACGTCGCATCAGGGGTGTACTTCTGCCGGCTCCTTGCCGGAGGGTACTCGGAGACCCGGAGGCTCTTGCTGCTCCGTTAACTTGGCCGATCGTTGGTTCTCCGGTAGAATAGAAGTGTAAGGATTTCGCCTCGGTGTCGGCGCAAACGGCGGAGAAAGTGGTCTCCATGTCCGGATATCGCGCGTCTCTCTTCTTCTTGCCGCTTCTCTTTCTCGGTTCGTGGGAACCCGCCTTCGGCCAGTGCATCTTCTCCAATCCCAGTTTCGAAATCGGCGGTTCGGGGGGAGCCGTTTTCGGGGGATGGAATCAGTTCGGCGTGGTCGGCTCCTCGCCGAACGCGACCCACGGCTTCGCGGCGGCCCGCGTGACCGGACCGGACCTGGGCGGGTGGGACGTCTCCGGGTATTGGCAGGCGATGGACTCGGCCCCCGGCGACCGGTGGAACGTGTCGGTGCGGGTCTGGCACGAAGCCGGCCATCCGCTCCGCGGCCTCTCCACGGCGCTCGTGAACGTCGAGTGGCGCGATGCGGGCGGCTCGCTGATCGACTACGAATCCTACGCTCCCATCGACTCGTCGGCCACGGCCGGCGAGGTGCGGTATTTCGCCGTCACCAGCGGGCCCGCCCCGTCCGGCACCGTCGAAGCCCGCCTCCTCCTCGGCGTCCTCCAGAGCCCCGCCGATCCGGCGCCGGACGTCTATTTCGATCAGGCGACCTTCGACGAGATCGGCCCCCCGTCGATCGACGACATCCAATGGGACCATTTCCCCGGCGGCCGGACCGTCGACTTCAGCGGATATGTTTGGCGTGTCAAGGGTCCGGGATACTACGGGCCGGGACCGAGCGTTTTCTCCGATGATTCGAGTTCCGTCTGGACGGACGGGAACGGCCGTCTCCATCTGACCATCCGAAACGACGGCGGATCCTGGACCAGCACCGAGGTCGCCCTCGAGGACACCCTCGGATACGGCGACTACATCTTCACCACCGCCGGCTCGATCGACACGCTCGACGAACGCGCCGTGCTCGGTATGTTTCTCTGGCAGTACGGGCCGTGCTGGGATCCCGCCTACCTCTGGTGGAACCCCTACAACGAGGTCGACGTGGAGATCAGCCGGTGGGGAAATCCCTCGAACGACGTCGCCCAATTCGTGGCGCAGCCCTACGACTGGCCGGGAAACCTCAGCCGCTTCGACGCCACTTGGGGCGCCGGGGAACTCGCGAGCTTCGCCTTCCGCTGGCTCCCGGACCGGGTCGAGTGCCGGAGCTGGCGGGGCGGTCCGTCGGATGAAACGCCGCCCAACCTGATCCACTCCTGGATCTACGAGGGTCCCCACATCCCGCGCCCCGAGCAGCCCCGCGTGCACATCAACTTCTGGCAGTACGAGGGACCGCCCGGAACGGATCAGGAAGTGGTCCTTGATGCCTTTACCTTCGTTCCCGCCGGCGTGATCACCGGCGTGGTCGAGGAACCTGCGGTTTCTCCGCCCCGTCTTCCCGCGGCCCGGCTCTTCCCGGCGCGGCCGAATCCCTTCAACCCGAGCACGGCGATTCGTTTCGTGATGGAAAGAAGCGGTTTCGCCGAGATCGATGTCTTCGATACCGCCGGCCGGCGCGTGATCCGTCTCGTGAGCGGTGTTTTCCCCGCCGGGACGCATGAAGCGACGTGGGACGGCCGGGATTCGGAGGGGAAGAACGCCGCGTCCGGCGTCTATCTGTACAGACTCCGGACGGACGACGTGGTGGAGACCGGTCGGATGGTATTGGTGAGATAGCGCCGGGACGGTACGGACCTACGATCGGCCGCGGTACAAGCGGGAGCCGGGGACGCGGACTCGAACCTCGCGGATCGTCCCCCGGCGGCCGAGGAAGGCCCGGCTCGATTCCCGATCCATTCTGTTTCCCGCGAACTTCTCGGAGGAGCCATCGTCGAAGAGAACCCGGACCGACCCCTCGCCCTCGACCCTCTCGTACACTACGGGAACGCTGCAGAAGGTGAACGCCAGGGAGCCTTCGGCGAGATCGATCGTTCCCCGATTCCCTTGAACGTCGAAGTATTCGAAGGCGGCGGGCCGCTCGAGAAACTCGTCCGGACGGAGCAGAACGGGATCGAATCGGACCGTCCCCTCCTCGACGCGCACGCCCAGCTCGCCGAGCCGGGTGAGGATCTCCTCCTTCACCTGGCCGGTCATCCCCGGCTGCTTCGCCCCTCCCCCGGGCGGTGTGTGGGAATAGGGATCGGTGGGAAAGGCGCCGTACTCGACGACCGATTTCTCGAATCCGAGACCGCGTCGGACGCGATAGTACAGTGTCGCGAGGGCATCCCGGACCGGTTCGGGTGACGATTCGCGCTCCGCCCGGAAATACGTCTCCTGCACGGCGAGGAGGAGTTTCGCGACCATGTGCCAGTAGATGCAGCCCAGTCCCTCGTAGGCGTACATCGTCCCCGAGCGGCCCGTGTAGGAGTGATGGAGGAAAACGTCCTCGAACAGCTCCACGATCCTGTCCCTGTCGCGCGCGACCTCCGCCGCCGCGCCCTCCCCTTCCGCGAGCGAGTCCACCGCCTTCCCGACGTCTTCCGCGTTCCGGAAATCGCCGTGGAAACGGACCACGCCGTCCTCGTCCCGCGCGACAATCGTCCCGTCCCCTCGATCGAGGAGATCCCGCAGGAGCGGGATCGATCGGACCGCTCCTTCGGGAACCCGGTTCTTCTCGAGAAATCCGGGCAGTTTCCTTTCGGGATAGAGGAGGAAGCTCTTCTGATCCGGCCGGTAGAGGGAGCTCCGGAAGAGGTTCTCGAGAATCTCGATCCCCTCGGTCGGATCGGGCAAGCCCGAGCTGAGCGCGGCCACCTGTCCTTCGAGCATCACCGGCAGATGCCGGATACCCGCTTCTCTTCCGTCCGTTGAGAGGTCAAGGAGGTTGTAGGAGTGATAGAGACCGTCCTCCCGGCGGTTCGCCCGCATCGCCCGGTCCAGGAAGTATCGGGCCGTCCGGAGTAGGTTGATCGTTTCCGAAACGGAGAGATACCTCTTCCCGGAAAAGCCGTTTTCGTAGACATCGCGCCGATACTCGGAAAAGGCGTTTCCGAGGCCGTCCATGATCCTCTTCCGGTCGCCGTCGAAGATGCCCTTTCCGTCGAGGAGCCGGTTCTCCCGCACGAGCACTCCGCGGATCTGGCGGAACCAACCGGCCACCTCCGTCGATACCGTCACGGTTTCCGCCGACACCCCGGCGAGGATCCCCTCGAGGAACGCGACGTAGCGGCGGAGATAGGCGGTCGTGACGACCGAGAGTCCGTCGCCGACGAGGGCGTTGTTCGCGTCGTTCCACTCCGGACGCTGGGTGTTCATCCAGACGCCCCCGTCGGGTACGAAGTTGGAGAGCTTCGAGAGGAGCGGGACGAGCAGCTTCTCGAAGAGGTTGACGTGATGGACGGCGCCGTCCGGGCCTGTCAGGAGCCTGCCGTCCGCTCCGCGCGATCGGACCCGCTTCTCGATGCGGGACGCGAGCGCCGCGTCGTAATCGATGGTCGCCCGTGGATCGTGGAGGATCTCCTCGTACGGACGGATACGGTAGGGGACGTCCGCGTAGCTGAAGATGTCCCGCTCCAGGAGCGATTCGAGGGTGCCGGGCGAGTAGCGCGTCGCCGCCTCGAGAAACTTGAGGAGATAAATGATCTGGTGATCCCCCCAGTATCCGATGTGGGCCCACGGATCGTCCGGGTCCGCCGTTTCCCAGTCGATGCCTTCCCGTGTGATCCGGTACGGATTGAACCCGTCCACAGTCGAGGCGTTCACGAACTTCGCGATGACCCCGGGGAGAAACTCGGGGAAGGAGGCGCAGAGGGCTTCCCAGTTCTGGAAGATGTCCCGCCAGTTCCCCTCGTAACGGAGGGAACGGTCGCCGTCCCGGTTCCGGACCCGGATCGAAAACTGGTTCCACGGCCGGCTCGGGTCGCCGTGCCGCCGCCCGAAATGGAGAGGGAGGTATTCGTGGCAGAGCCTCTCCACGTCCGGATCCCCCGTCTTCTCCGCTTCGCGGAGAAGATCGGAAAAGGTGATTCCCTCGGGGAGAGAGCGGAGGAAGGCGGCGCTCCGGCCGGCGGCCTCGCGGTTCCGGGTGCGGAAGAAATCGGCGAGGTCGTCCACCGGTATCTCGTGATTCCTCGTGAACACGCCCCCCCGCATGTTGTTGAAGAGGACGTTCGCGAAGTGGTGGGCCGTCGTTTCGGCGCGCCCGGTGAGCTGAATTCCGTCGGCGCTCCCCACGTTGCGGCACAGGTTTTCCTCGGCCTTCCCGATCTCCTCCTCGATCTTCCCGCCGAGACCGTTTTCACGGAGGATCCGGTTCCGGATTTCGACGATCCGCGCGTGGCTCCGGCCGGCGTCCACGGCTAGATGCCACGTTTCGGACGCCCCCGGCTCCAGTTCGAGGAACCCGGTCAGGATGTAGTTCCCGCGGTGACCGTTCCGAACGGTCTCCTCCGGAAGGGTCTCGCCGCGGCGGAACGCGGTGAACGCTTCCTCCGAGAGATGGGCGCGGAAATCCTCGAGCCCGCGGCGCCAGACCGTGTTCGCCCGGAGCACCTCCGCCGCCTCCGGGCGGTCGACGATTCCCGCGGTGAGGGAGTAGATTGCGAGACCCGACCGGGGGTCCAACTCGGATTTTTTGTATGCGTCCACGAGAACGCTGGAATGTTGAAACATCGTGTGATGAGCGCCGTAGGGAAGGATGTTCCTGAGACCGTCGAGCAGCTCGACGCGGATCGCCGCGGATCCGATGTTCTCGATCGTCGCCGTGCGGATCCATCCGAACGCGTCGCACGCCGCCCACCGATACCGGAAGACCAGACCGATCCCGGGCTGGATCTCCTCGAAGAGGAGCTTGTTCCCGACGAAGTTCTTGTACAGGTTCCGGTGAACCGGGAACTCGTCCGGCGTTCGCTCGTCGAACGGCCGCCACGTGAGCGGAGCCTTCTCTTCCCGAAACAGGCGGATGATCGTGATCGGCCCGGTGTGATGGGCGGAGTCGTGGAGCTTGTCGACGGTCTCGTAGGGAAAGACGCTCCCCTCGGGATCCACCCGACCCGCCGTGAGTCCTCCCCCGGAGGTGACGAACATCCAAAGATCGGTGTCGCTCGCGAGGGTCATGAGAAAGGGGGGCATCCGATGGAATGCGCCGATCCGGTAGTAGAGTTCTCCCTCCCGCTCCACGAAACAGCCGGAGGGAGTCTCGGGGGAGAGGGGGGCGGCGGCGTCCCGCGCTTTTCCCGCCGCCGTTTCGGCGAGGTGGCGGTACCAGGGACCCTTCGGGCGATGGAGGGGTTCAGGATTCATCGGCCACCGCCTTCTTCGGAGTCCGATCGGCCCGGTACACGCCCCAGTGCTTCTCCACTTCCTCCGGATACTCGCCGCCTTTCCAGTTCTCGTCGAACGCCTCGAAGAGGAAGAAGGGAATCCCCTCTTTCTCCGACCACGCGGTGAGATTTCGGATGAAGACCTTCTGCTCTCGCTCGCCCGTCTTCCCTTTGATGAGCCGGGCCTGCTCCCCCTCGTCGTGCTTCGCCGTCGCCCATCCCGTCTCGCCGAGAAGGATCTCCCGGTCCGGGTGGGCCGCCCGGATCTCCTCGAGGATCCCGCGCAGCCAGTCGACGGCGTCCTCGAGGAGCACGCCGTTCCAGAGCGGATGGGCGTAACAGTTGATGAAGTCGATCTCCTCCGCCATGGCTCTGCTTTCCGGCTTGTTCCAGTAGTTGTAGTCGTCCGCGGTGGTGACGGGGACTTCCGCCCGCGCCCGCGCCTCACGGATGTAACGGATCAGGATCTCCGCGGGCGATCGATGGGAGGACCAGAAGACCTGGGTCTCGTTCCCGACGCAGAGGGAAGTGACGATCTCCGGGTAGGCGGCGGCGAGACGGATCCCCGATTCCATTCCCCGGCGGTTCGCCCCGGCCGCGGCGGGATCCCTCTCGAGGAGGACACCCTTCTCGTCCAGCCTCTCCTCGGGGGCGACCCAGATCCCGAGCATCACCTCCAGGTCGAGCCCTTCCTCTCGAATGAGTTCGAGCACGGTCTCCGCCGGAGGCGCCGATCCGTAGAGCCGGATCATCCGCCAGTGACGGGCGAGGATGCCAAGATCCTCCCTGATCTGCTCGCGGGAGGGGGCCGCCCCTCCGGGACGCTGCCCGTCACGGTGGGGGCCGTAGCAGACGGCTTTTCCGAGCAAGAGATCTCCCCGCTCGGCGACGAAAGGTCTCACGACGAAGGGCTCCTCCCGCACGGGCTCAGTGGGCCGTGTTTCGGCCGCGCCCGCTTCCGCCCGGATCCCGGGCGTCCAGGCGGCGACGGAAAGAAAGGAGAATAGCAGGGAGAGGAGGATGCTTGATCTCAAGATGTCTTTCCTTCCGGTCTTCCCGCGGAGGGCGTTCCGTTCCTCGGAGGTTTCAAAACCGGGAATCGGTGCGACCTGTCCGCGGCGGCGCCACACTGCTTTCCCGTCCGACCGGGAAGCCGGGACCGCATGTGTCTCCAAAAACACGTAGGCGGATTCCCGAGCCGATCGAGCGGCGGTAGCCCGTTATTCCGTCTCGGGCCATGGCGCGTGCTTTTTCTCCGCTTCCCCCATCCCGTCTGATGTTTACTTCTTTCCGACTCTCGCCGGGGAAGCGGCCCACGATGGCCGCCCGAGCCGATCGGAAGACCGCCCTCTACCGCGAAGACGGCCTATCCTGAATCGGATTAAGTGCTTCCGAATGATCGCCGGGGGTTCCGCGACCGCTCCGGCGGGGCTCTTCGGTCGAATCGAGGGTTCGGACCTTCGAATGTCGGTCCGACCCGAAAGGGGTTTCAATGATCCCTTGACAGAACTGCCTCTATGATACACTATGTTCGGGAACCGAACAAAGAGTTTTTTGACGGAGGAGTACTTTTAAGCACCGGAGGTTCGGATATGTTCCGGGACCGCGGTCACGGCCCGGCGGGTCATCCGGAGCGACCGGCGGCGGTCCGGTCATGAGCCGCCGTTCCTTCCCCGAGGGGTTTCTCTGGGGGGTCGCCACGTCGGCCCAGCAGATCGAGGGCTCGCCGAGCGCCGGTGGTCGGGGGGAGTCGATCTGGGACGTTTTCGCGTCCGTCCCCGGAAACATCGAGGACGGATCGAACCCCGGGACTGCGTGCGATCACTACCGGCGTTGGCGGGAGGATCTGGAGCTGATGAAGCGGCTCGGCATCGGCGCCTACCGCTTCTCCGTCTCCTGGCCCCGCGTCTTTCCCGACGGAGGGGGAACGCCGAACCCCGCCGGTCTCGATTTCTACGAAGCGCTGGTCGACGGATTACTTGAAGAGGGAATCGTCCCCTTCCTCACGCTGAACCATTGGGATCTTCCCCGGGCCCTGCAGGATCGGGGGGGCTGGCCGGAGCGGAGCACCGTGGGGGCGTTCGTCGATTACGCCGCCGCCGTCGCCGAACGGCTCGGCGATAGGGTCCGCCACTGGACCACCCACAACGAACCGTGGTGCGTCGCCACGCTCGGCTACGAGGAAGGAGCGCACGCGCCGGGCCGGCGGAATCCGGAGGAGGCGCTCCGGACCGCCCATCATCTGCTCCTCTCCCACGGGCGGGCGGCCGCCGCGATCCGGCGGATCGTTCCGGAGACGGAGGTCGGCATCGTTCTCAATCTCTCGCCCGCCTGGCCCGAGACGGAGAGCGAAAGGGACCGGGACGCGGCGCGCTGGTTCGACGGATTCTTCAATCGTTGGTATCTCGATCCCCTCTTCCGGGGGCGCTACCCGGAGGACGCGATCGCCGACCGCGTCGCCCGCGGCCACCTGCCCCCCGGCGGACTCCCCTTTCTCCGGGAGGGGGATCTCGAGGAGATCCATAGTCCCCTCGATTTTCTGGGCGTCAATTACTACAGTCGAACCATGCTGCGGGCCGACGAGAACGGCCGGCCGGTCGGATTCGCCGGCGCGCCGGAGGAGGAACTCGACCTGATGGGGTGGGAGGTCTTTCCCCGGGGTCTCCACGACATCCTCCTCCGCGTGCACCGCGAATACGGGCCGCCGGCGGTCTATATCACCGAGAACGGAACGGCCCTCCCGGACGAACCGGACGGGGAGGGATGGATCCGGGACGAGCGGCGCGTCGATTACATGAGGCGCCACCTGGCGGAGGCGCACCGGGCGATCGAGGCGGGCGTCCCCCTGCGGGGATATTTCGCCTGGACGCTCATGGATAATTTCGAGTGGGGCCACGGCTACACGAAACGCTTCGGCCTCTTTCATGTCGATTTCCGTACGGGCGAGAGAACGGCGAAAGAGAGCGCCCGGTGGTATCGGGACGTGGCGGCCGCGAACGCGGTCGACGGTCGCGACTGATCATCCCTGAGGAGGTACCCGTGAACAGGAATCGTAGAATCCGGGTCGCCGCGTTCCCGCTGGCGGCCGCCCTGATGTTGTTTCTCTTTTTAGGCCCCGCCTCTCCCGCCTTCGCCGCCGACCCGTCGGGCGGGACCTCGGTTCGCGTGGTGTCCGACTACGAGGGGCAACGGCTCCTGGTGGAGGGCGAGGAGATGATGGTCTTCGGCATGAACTGGGGGTACATGCCGATCGGCGAGAATTACAATTACAGTCTCTGGAATCAGCCGGACGACGTGATCGAGGCGGCCCTCGCCCGGGAGATGCCCCTTCTCCGGGAGATGGGGGTGAACGCGATCCGCCAGTACGCCGGGATTCCGCCCCGCTGGGTGCGCTTCATCTACGAGCGCTACGGCATCTACACCGTCGTCAATCCCCTGGTGGCGCGGTACGGCTACACCCTGGACGGCGTCTGGATTCCGATGGTGGACTATTCGGACGCGCGTCTCCGCGCCGCCGTGAAGGCGGACATCCGCGCGCTGGTGGAGGAGTTCCGCGGCGTTCCCGGCGTGCTGATGTGGCTCCTCGGAAACGAGAACAACTACGGGCTCTCCTGGAGTTCCTTCGAGATCGAGGCGCTTCCCGCGGGGGAGAGGGACGCCGCGCGCGCGCGCTACCTCTATTCGCTCATGGGGGAGATCGTGGACGAGATCAAGCGTCTCGATCCGCACCGTCCCGTGGCGATGGCGAACGGCGACGTGCAATACATCGACATCATCGCCGAGGAATGCGAAAACCTGGACGTCTTCGGCACCAACGTCTACCGGGGAATCTCGTCGCGCGACCTCTTCGACGTGGTCAAGAAGAAGATGAACATCCCGGTGATGTACACCGAGTTCGGCGCCGACGCCTACAACGCGAAGGAGATGCGCGAGGACCAGGAGATGCAGGCGCGCTATCTCATCGGCCAGTGGGAGGAGATCTACGAGCAATCCTCGGGGAAGGGGCGCGCGGGGAACGCGATCGGCGGTTTCATCTTCCAGTGGAGCGACGGCTGGTGGAAGTACGGTCAGGAGGACCGTCTCGACATTCACGACACCCACGCGTCCTGGCCGAACGGCGGGTACGTCGAGGACTACGTGGAAGGCGAGAACAACATGAACGAGGAGTGGTGGGGGATCACGGCCAAGGGCCCGTCCGACCACCGGGGCCTCTACGAAGTCTATCCGCGGGCGGCCTACTACGCGTTGCGGCGCGCCTTCGCGCTCGATCCCTATGACCCCGGCACCGACCTCGGGAAGATCCGGGCCCACTTCGGCGGCATCCACCCGGCGGCGGCGGCGCTGGAGGCGCGCGGAGACGGGGCGGCCCTCCTCGCCGAGAAGCGCGAGTGGGTCCACCTCTCCGGCTTCCGCGCGGAGTTCGAGACCTACAACACCGGCGGCGAGCGGACGAGCACGCCGCCGAGTTCCGCGACCCCCGGGACGAGCTACCCCGCCTTCCGCGGATTCGACCAGCTGCAGTCCTTCTACGCGGAGTTCGAGGCCCGTCCCGCGGAGAACGTGACCGGCATGTTCTCGGTCAACATCCTCGGAAACGTGCCGGACAATCCGATCGACGAGATCTTCTACGAGAACCGCGGGCGCTCCCGGACGGTCGCGTCGGAGGACGGGGAACTGGATGTGGGCTCCCTGGAGAGGGTCAAGGTGTACCAGGCGTCGATGAGCTGGGACGACCGCCACTTCCTCCTGGACGGCTTCTACCGGACCGGGCACCTGCACTGGCAGTTCGAGGGGGACTTCTTCGGCCTCTACCGGAACGCCTATTACGGGAAAAACATCGACACCTATAACGGCATGGCGCCGGTCGGTTTCGAGCTCGCCGCCAAGGGGAGCCTCGAGGGGCTGAAGGTCGCCTACGGTCCCCAGCTCTGGTGGGGCGCCAACCCGGCGGTCCTCGTCAAGTACCGGCGCAACGTCGGTCCCCTGGACGCGACGGTGGTCTACCACGAGGACATCGCGAAGAACGAGTCCGCCACCTCCTCCATCGCCGTCCCCCTGCCGGAGACGCGGAAGCTCTCGCTCCAGTTCGCGACGAGTCTCGGCCCCTTCGGCGTCGAGGCGGGCGGGCTCTGGTCGGGGAACACCAAGGTGGGGGAGCAGTTCCAGATCGCCGAGGAGACGGCGACGGGCTACCGGGTTCTGCGCGACGAGGTGGTCGACTCGGACACCTACGGCGGCAAGGTGAAGCTCACCCTGGAGAGGGGGCGGTGGCACTGGTACGCGCAGAGCGCCTACATGGGGGTCGTCGCCGACGCGGGGCCGACGGAGACGATCACCTTCACCGGTTGGGGCTTGAAGGATTCCGGTTCGGGGAACCAGTCGAACTTCCTGACCGGTCTCGCGGTGAACATGGGGAACTTCCAGATCGGGCCGAACATCCTCGTCCAGAAACCGATCGTGGGACCGATACCGGGGGACGTTCCCGCCCCGGGCCGGCCGCGCAACGTGCGGGACGATCCCTTCGCGGTGCTGGGGAACCGGGAGATGTTCGGCGCCGAGCTGATGATCGCCTACGATCCGACCCCCGCCACATGGGCGTGGGCGTGGGACAACGTCGTCCGGGAGGACGCGCGGTTCGCCGCGAGTCTCGGGATCGTCTACCGCGACATGAAGACCACCCGCGACGCGACCATCTACATCGCCGAGGACGGCGTCACGCAGTACGCGCACGCCGGCGCGCCGCCGGCTCAGGAGCTCTGGGAGACCCAGCTAGGGATCATCTCCAAGATCTCGCCGCGCACCCGATTGGCCGTCGGGATCTACGCAGGCACGGCGGAGCCGAACGGCTGGGATCCGGACGGCGAGGATTCGACGCTGAACCGCGTCATTCACCGTTACGGGATCGGCGCCCGTCTCGATCACGGACCGTTGGCGTACGTCGCGTACGTCCGGATCGACGACTTCGGTCCCTATGACTACCACCACGACTTCAACCTGACCTATCCGCTCCAGCTCATGGGCGATCTGTCCTACAACCTCGGCGCGCCGGCATGGTTCGACCTTCCCAATACCCGTGTCGGGATTCGGGGAACGTGGCGCTCCTTGAACGTGCATTCCAACCGCTACTGCCCCGGCCTGGACGCGGAAGGGGAGTGCGATCCGACCATCGACGCGGACGACGGGAGCGAGTGGGAGATCCGGACCTACGTGCACCTCTCCATTTGACGCGAACATTCGCGGCGTAAAAGAAGCCGGGGCCGGTCGAAACCGGTCCCGGCTTTTCCTCGCCCGAGAGGGCGCCGGCGCTCCTATTCGGCGGCGTCCGGTTCCCCGGCCGGCGCGACCCGGCCCCGCCGGCGCTCCAGTTCCATGCGCACCTCGTAGGCCTTCTCCTCGGTGATCGGGAATGTCGTCACCACCCAGATGGCGATCGCCGATGTCACCATGGGGATGCCCGCGTCGAAGAGGCGCAGGAGAATGATGGTCCGCGCCGCCTGCGCCCCCTCGTAGGCCACGTCGAACCCGGTCGCGTTCAGCAGGTAGCCGCCCCCGGCCAGCGCCGCGGAGAGGCCCAGCTTCACGGTCCACCAGAAGATGGACCCGAACATCCCCTCGCGGCGCTGATGGGTCTTCAGCTCGTCCGTGTCCACCACGTCGGCGACCATCGAGGGCATCAGCGTGAAGAGTCCGCCGAGGCCGAAGGCCATGAGCGGCGCCGGCACGATCACCAGCCAGGGATGGTTCGGGTTGTAGCAGATCCACTTCAGCCCGTAGCCGACGATGGACACGCCGGTGGAGACGAAGAAGGCGCGCCGCTTGCCGATCCGCGTGCCGAGCCAGGTGATGAAGGCCACCACGGCGAAGGTGGAGACCGCCCCCACCGAGCCGGCCCATCCGGCGTACTTGGCCCCCTCGGTCTGGTCGCCGGTGCAGACGTAATAGATGATCACGTAGAAGGCGAAGGACGAGATGAGAATGAACCCGTTGAAGATCAGGAAGGTGGCGGCGCAGAGCTTGAGGAACGAACGGTTGGCCAGGGTGACGCCGAAGCCATGGAAGAACTCGGCCAGGTTCTGCTTGAGACTCCGCCCGGTTCCGGACTCCGCCTCGGCGAGGGCCCGCATGCGCTCGCGCAGGAAGATCCCCGGCAGGATTCCCAGGCCGATCGCCACCACGGCGATCACGACCGCCAGCCCCGCCGCCCCGGCCACCTGGTCCGGTTCGCCCGCGGCGTTGCGGAAGAACGTCCCCGAGTTCATGATCCAGAGGAACCAGGGGGAGACCACGTAGGCGAGCTGGGCGATGAAGTTCTGCGTTCCCATCAGCCGGGTCCGCTCGTGGTAGTCGGGGGTCAGCTCGTATCCGAGGGCGACCCAGGGGGTGGCGAACACCGTGTACCCCATGTAGAAGAGGATCGAGCCGGCGAGGAACCAGACGAAGTAGAAGGTCTCGCTCCGCCCCTCCGGGAGCTGCCAGAGAAGGGCGAAGAGCAGGCCCGCGGCGATGGCGCCGCCGAAGATATAGGGGCGGCGACGGCCCCAGCGGCTCCGGGTGTTGTCGGAGATGAATCCCATGAGTGGATCGGTCAGGGCGTCGGTGAAGCGCGGCAGCGCGCCGAGCAGGCCCACCAGCACCGGGTTCATGCCGAGCCCCAGGTTCAGGACGATCATCATGCCGCCGCTCGCCGCGGCCAGCAGGTTGTTCACGAAGGCGCCGGCGGCGTAGGTCAGCTTATGGGGGAACGGAATGCGGTCTTCGGGAGCGGTCGGGACGTGGGAGGGAGGGCTCATGGGATCACCTCGATCGGCCGTCCGGATCTCGCGATCCGCGCGGCGGCGCCGTCGGGGGCGGGATCAGGAATCGGACCCGTAGACGCGGACCCAGTCGACGAGCATGGTCTGCGGGAAGACGGTCGATGCGTTCGGCGGACCGACATAGTTGCCTCCCACGGCGACGTTCAGGATGATGAAGAAGGGGTCGTTGAAGACCCAGCGCGTCCCGGCGGGAAGATCCCCCGGCCGGATGGTCTGATAGTCGTCGCCGTCGACGGACCAGGTGATGCCGTCCTCGTCCCAATCGACCGCGAAGACGTGGAAGTCCTCGTCGAAAGATCCCTCGGACAGTTCATAGGAGGCGGAGCGGGCCGAGCCTCCGGAGTAGCCGGGGCCGTGGAGACTGCCGTGGACGACGCGCCGTTCCTGCCCACGGTACTCCATGATGTCGATCTCCCCGCACTCCGGCCAGCCGACCGTTCCGATGTTCGCGCCGAGGAGCCAGAAGGCGGGCCAGAGCCCCTGTCCGACGGGGAGCTTGATGCGCGCCTCGAAACGCCCCCGCGTTTTCTGGAAGAGCCCCTGGGTCTTGATGCGCGCCGACGTGTAGGCCCGCCCCCGGTACTCCTCCTCCCGGGCGATGATCGCGAGACGGCCCTCCCCGTCGAGCGAGACGTTCTCGGAACGGTTCGTGTCGTACTCGAGCTGGGCGTTCCCCCAGTCCGTGCCGATGTCGTAGGTCCACTTGGCCGGGTCCGGCGACCGGCCGGCGGCGCCGTCGAACTCGTCCTGAAAGACGAGAGACACCTCCGTCGGGTCCGTCCCGCAACGCCCTCCGAAACAGAGGATCCCCGCGAGCAGGACGCAGGCCGCGCGGAGACGGGCGCTCATCGGGCCGCGTCCTCCGCCGTCTTTTCGGTTTCGACCGCGATCGCCGGGAAGAGCCGCGAATCGGAAAGGGCGGTCTTGAGCACGAGGGTGGCGGCGCCGACGGCGACCGACCGCGGTCCCAGTTCGCTCGCCCGGATCTCGGCGGCGGCGACGGAGCTGATCAGGGTTCGCGTTTTGATCATCTCCCGGAGTGGTTCGAGGAGGGGTTCGCCCACGCGGGCGAGATCGCCCGCGATGACCACGAGGGAAGGATTCATGACGTTGATGAGGCCCGCCACGGCGATGCCCAGATGCTCCGCCGCCTCGCGCACGATCCGGAGGGCGAGAGGATCGCCCGCGAGGGCGCCGTCCTCGATTCCGCGGACCGTCGGTCTGTTCGAAGAGAGCGGGCTCTCCGGGTATTCGGGACGAAGCGCCGCCGCCCGGGCGACGAGCGCCGGTCCGCCGACCAGGGTGGCGAGGCAACCCCGGAGCCCGCAGATGCATCGTTCTCCGTGCGGGTCGATGGCGAGGTGGCCGATCTCGCCGGCGACGCCGGTGGCGCCCCGGTAGATCTCCCCGCCGATCACGTGCCCCGATCCGATCCCCGTCGCCACCTTGATGTAGGCGAAATCGTCGACGCCGCGGCCCGCGCCCCACCAGTGCTCGGCGAGGGCGCCCAGGTTGGCGTCGTTGTCGACCAGCAGGGGGACGCCGTAACGCTCCTGGAGTTCCTCGAGACCGAGCCGTCCGTCCCAGTCGGGAAGAACGACCTTCGACAGGGCGTCCGGCCGGGACGGATCGATGGGGCTCGGAACGGCGACGCCGATCCCGACGAGCGGCTTTCCCCCGTGCGGCTCCGACGCGAGGCAGGCGGCGACGAGATCGGCGATCAGCGCGCGGCTCCCCGCGGGATCGGTGCGGACCGGGTGGTCCCGCGACTCCCAGGCGAGCACGTTCCCCCGGAGGTCGGTGAGCGCCGCCGCCACGTGATTCGCGCCCATCTCGACGCCGATGATGACGCACGACTCGTCCTGGAACTCGAGAACGATCGGCCGTCGTCCCCCGCGGGACTCCCCGACTCCCCCCTCGGCGACGAGCCCGGTGGGGAGGATCTCACCGACGATCTCCGACGCCGTGGACCGGGAGAGGGCCGCCCTCCGGGCGATCTCGGCCCGCGAGATCCGTTGTTCCCGCCAGATGAGACGGAGCACCGCGTCGGCGAGAGGCCGGGGGCGATCCGGTTCGGTCCGCCTGATCCCCTTGCGCAATCGATCTTCGCTGTTCAATCGTTGGTCTCCTACGCCGCGCCTTCCGCCCAGCCTACTTGTGGAAGTAGATGTTGTCCACGAATACGGTCCTCGCGTCGGTCGAACTCAGGACGAGAAAGGCCAGATGGTCCCGCGGCACGGCGAGCGAGAAATCGTCCAACGGAATCTCGAGGGAAGACCAGACACCCGGCGTGAAGACGGGCGTGGTGGTCCCGTCGAAGGCGAGCTCCGCTTCGCCGGCGTACTGGCCCGCGGCGTTCCGCGCGATGATTTTCACCTTGAAGTCGGTCCCCTCCGGCGCCCACACATCCAGATGGAGGTGGGTCATGTCGGAGGCGTCCACGGTCACCGTCGAGAAATCGATCCCTACGAAGTTGAGTTCCGTGTAGAGCTTGACGCTGTCCCCCTGGATGGTGAAGTCCTCCACCTGCGCGGTGGACCACGCCCAGAAGGTGTTCCACATGTCGACGGTGATGTCCAGGTAGGCCTCGCTGAAGAGGGAGGTCACGTCGACGGCCGGCACGGTGGGGGTGGGCGCCGGCGTCGGCGGCGGCGCGAGGGCGGTGACGGCGATCGATCCGGCCGCGTCGATCGTATCCAGCTTCGCGGTGATCAGAGCGCTCCCGCCGCCGACGATGGAGATCACTCCGTCCGAGACGGTCGCCACCGCTTCGTTGGAGGAGAGGTAGTCGAAGTACGCCGGCATGTGGGTCACCGTCACGTCTTCCCCGTTCACGTCGAAGGTGACACGCGTGCTGTCCGGGTCGGCCTTCGCTCCGACGAAGACCTGCAAGGTATCGGTGGCCAGCGCAGGACGCGGATCGGAGATGAAATCGAGGCTGTCGAACAACACCTCGTCGAACCAGATCGTGTAGCCCGTCCCCTGCTCGTATCCTTCCGCGAAGAAGAAGAGTCCCCCTTCCAGGGCCAGCCTTTCGGGGAGCGGGATGGGGATGATGACCCACTGCCACTCGGTGGTCAGCGGGATGGCGTGCCTCTCCGCCGTGTAGAGGGAGGTCCCGGTGTTGTCGTTTCCGAGACCCGCCACGTCGAGGGCGGCGTCCATGCTCGCCTTGGCGTAGAAGGTGAGGGCGTTGTAGCCTCTGAGATCGCGGACGTTGAAGGTGGTGAACGCCCCGCCGGCGTAGGTCCCGTCCACCGCCCCCGGGCCGGGAACGGTCACTTTCAAGGAAGCCGTCCCCGATCGCGGATTCTCCGTGTCGATGTCGACGGCGTCGGTCTTGGATCCGAGGAACGCTTGGAAGTCGACGGCGTCGCCGAAGTCGTCGTCGAAGACAACGGGATCGGTGCTCGCCGCGGCGAACGGGAGTCCCGTCGTGTCCCTCTCGGCGCAACCCGCGAGAGCGAGGACCACGAAAAGGAGCGCTCCGACCGCCCAGTTCCGGTTTTTCGGCTTCATTTCACGCCTCCGCGATCGATTCGGGATACATTGGTAGAGGATCCGGCCGATCCTCTTGCTTTGTTCGGACTCCGATCAAAGTATGAATGAGAGACGAGATTCTGTCAACAAGCAAGGAACCCCGCACCCATCGGGACTCACCGGTCGGATCCCACGCCTCCGCCGGAGGGGCGCCTCCGGACGTCGGTAAGGTTCTCTTCGTCGCGGTCTGCGTAAGGATTCCCCGGGTTCCGTGGCGGTTCCAGGAGGGGATCGCGCTCTTTTTTCCTCTCATAATCGATTGCAATGATGGAAGTTAAAAATCTTGGTTCGGTAACCGAACAAAATGCTTGATTCGGAGACCGAACATAGTCTATACTACACCCGTTGGATAACACCAGAGGATACCGCCTTCGAGGGCGAGGGGAGAACTCCGAAGAAACACCATCTCTCGATGGCTGGAGATAGAACGAGGAGTCAGAGAAACGATTCTCAGGAAGGAGTGGAAAGAATGAAGACCTTTGCTATCGTGCTTCTGTCGGCTCTGCTGATCCCGGCGATTTCTCTCGCGCAGACTACGTACAGCCAGGACTTCGAGAGCCTGCCTCCGGTCGACGGTTCGCTCTCCGGCGATGGCTGGCTGAACTACGGAAACGTCTTCGATCCGGGTGGCGGCTACATCGGCGGGTACGGTCCCTATTCCGCCGTCAACAACGTGGGCAACTGGCAGGACATCGTCACCGGTGAGGGCGGCCCGGCCCAGGGCGCCCAGCAGATCGTGGTCTACAGCGACTACGCCAACGGTGAACACGGCAACGGCAACTGGGTCGAGACGAACCTCTACCAGGAGTGGACCGTTCCCGCCGGCGCCTCCGGCGTTTGGAACTTCACCTTCGATGCCAAGATCGGCAACCTGGAGGGTAGCTCCACGGCGCTCGCCTTCATCAAGACTTTGGACCCCAACGCCGGTTGGGCGATGACCAATTTCATCACGGCGGACATGACGACCACACCGGTCACCTGGACGGGCTATCTGCTCAGCATCGACATTGCGGGCCTGGACAACCAGATTCTGCAGATCGGTTTCTCGACGACGGCCACGAATTATGAGGGATGCGGCGTCTTTTACGACAACGTGAATTTCGCCCCCGACGGATCCACCGCGGTCGAGAACGAGAGCTGGGGCGGCGTGAAGTCCCTGTTCCGGTAGTTCTCCCGAAGGAGGAACCTCCTTCATCACGGAGAGGGCCCGGGACTCACCGGGCCCTTTCCATAGAAAGGAAATCATGAACTCTCGCAAGATGATCTTGACCGGATTGGCGGTCGCGTTCCTGGCGTTCGCGATCCCCGGCATCTCTTCCGCGGCGAATATCCTGGTGAATCCCGGTTTTGAAACGGGCGACCTCACCGGTTGGCAGGTTTTCGGAGTGAGCCCCAGTTCCAACGCGACCGTGCAGTCCGGCGATAACGGGCCCTCGGCGCCCGGCGACTACAACACTTTCCTGGACAACCAAGCCCAGGCGCTGGCTCTCGTTCTGAAGCAGTCGACCGCCGTCGGCACCGCCGGTCCGGGGACGGTGTACTACTCCTTCGATCTGAAGCTGGATCAGGCGGATTTGGGCGGCGTGCTCTTCGTTCAGATCTTCGCGGAGCAGGAAGGGATCGGCGTCATCGGCGGCACCGGCCTGATGGGTCCCTACTGGCCGTGGGGCGCTTGGACGAACTTCAACGGTTCCTTCGAGGCGCCGGCGGGCACGGACTTCCTCACCATTCAGTTCGAGGCCGTGACCGGCGCGACGGTCGGCTCCAATTGCCGTGCGCACGTGGACAACGTCAGCCTCGATCAGGGCACGACCGCCGTCGAGGCGACCAGTTGGGGCGGCATCAAGTCCATGTACCGCTAGTGCGGCGTCCATTCATTCACGGGGCCGCCTTCTTCCGTAAGAGGGCGGCCCTTTTTCGTACCGGGGAGGTATCATGAAAAAGCTCATCCTCTTCGTCGCGGCGATGATCGTATCCGTCAACGCCGCCCACGCCCAAATCGGCGCGCTGATCTGGGAAGAGGATTTCGACGATCTGGACGACTGGCTCAAGATCACCGGCAACGGATACTGGGGCTGGGGAAACGGCGAACTGGAGTACTACAAGGAAGAGAACGTCGAGATCGCGGCGGTTTCGGGAGAGCCGGGGAACACGGCCCTCCGCATCACGGCCAAGGAAGAGAGCGGCCCCGGGATCGTCGATCAGTGGGGGAATCCCCTCCACTACACATCCGGGAAGGTCATCAGCAAATCGTTCGTGAGCGTCCGCTACGGCATGATCGAGGCGCGGGTCAAGATACCGGACCTCGACCTCGGTGGTTGGCCGGCGGTGTGGCTCTTGGGAACCGCCAACTACGCTTGGCCCCGCAACGGCGAGATCGACATGATGGAGATGGGGGGGAAGCAGGTCTACCGGGATCTGCACGACACGCACAACGGCGGGAACGGGCTGGACAACTCCACGGTCAACGAGTCGGCGGGCGCCAACGCCATCTTCTATTCCGACGCCGCCGTCAATCCGGGGAATCCCTCGGGCGCGGCCAGTCTTTCCTGGGATCCCGATGACGAATACTGCCGCCCCTACTTCAGCTACGCGCCCCCTCTCGTGGAGCGCTTCCTGACGTACCGTTTGTATTGGGACGAGAACAGCCTGCGGTTCACCGTCATCGATGACTCCGTCGAGTACGACCTGTACGATTCGCCCTTCTCGATCGACGAAGAATCCGATGAGTTCCGGAGCCCCTTCTACCTGATCGCGAACCTCGCCGTCGGCGGGGCGTTCACCGACGCGTACAATCTCGGCGATCCCGGGAGCGGCGCGCCGGTTTCGATGCCCTTCCCGGCGGAGATGGTCGTCGACTACATACGGGTCTATGAATGGAACGGCCAAGGCGAGGTCCATCTCGGCCCTCCCGACGCGGAGAGCGGCGCCTTCGGGATCTTCACCGACGAAACCCCGACCAACGGAGGTCTGGAGGCGGGCGTCTCCTCCGAGATCTACGTGTGGGAGGGTACGCTGACCGACGGATCCATTCCTCCTTATGAGGGTCCCAACGGCATCTCCTGGCAGACGACCGGTCTCGGTTGGTTCGGCGCCGGCATCATGTCGATTCAACCTCTGAACCTGTTCGGCTTCGGCGACGGACATATCAAGTTCATGATCAAGATTCCGGCGGGCGTCACATTCAAGATCGGGATCATCGATACTTGGGGCAACCAGTCCTATGTGACCTTTCCGGCCTATCAGACGACCTACGGTCTGGTCCGCGACGGCGAGTGGGGGCAGGCCGCGATTCCGGTCGACGACATCCGGGGGCTCTACATGGACCTCCGCATGCTGAGCTACTCCTTCGTCATCCTCGAGGAGAACGGGACGGCCTGCGAATTCGCATTGGACGACATCTACTGGGACGCGGGAATCGACACGGGTGTCGAGGAGGCCGAGGCCGCCGGTGTGCGCCGGTTCCTCCCGATCTCGAACGTCCCGAATCCATTCAACGCCTTGACGGAAATCCGATTCGATCTTCCCTCGGGCGGTCCCTACGAGATCGTGATTTTCGACGTCGCCGGGCGAAGGGTGGCCGGGTTCCGCGGGATCGGAAACTCCGGTACCAACACACTGCAGTGGAACGGCCTCGACGATTCGGGCCGGCCGGTGAGCTCGGGGGCCTACTTCTACCGCCTCGAAGCGGGGGAGCGCCGCGAGACGAGAAAGATGACGCTGGTGAAGTGACGGGTTCCGATACGGGCGGCGCTTCGTCTTCGATCGGCCGGAATCGGCGGAAGACGAACCCGCGGGGAAGACGGAGACCGGAGATCACTCGGTCAAAAAAAGGCGGCTTGGGTTTTGCCCAAGCCGCCGAATCATAAGAAGTGGGATGCCCTAATTAAAGAGCTTCTTGATCGATCCCCAGGAGGAATCTTCAATCCCGACCGGGCAGGTGTAATAGTAAGTCACAACGACCCCGGCGGACGCGCTGGTGTTGAACGGGGCTTCGCGGTTTTGGCGTTGGTCGCCGCCTTTTTTTTTCGTGTTTTACCGGATATTCAGGGCTCGCTCCCTCGAGGATTTCCCTTTCCCCTCATCGGGCTCTCAACAAACGTGTTGCCGCAACCCCCTGTCTGTTATATGATATAGAGTAACTTTTCGGATCGAATTCCCCCCCCCAGCCGTGTCACTCAACGGGCCGCGCCGAGAGCATCCATGCCGCGCAGCCGATGGAGGTGCATTCATGCGCAGAGGTTATCTGATCACCGGCGGTCTTCTGATCGCGATGGCGTTCGCGGCGAGTGCTTTCGCGGATTGTTGGTGCGGAAACGGCTACAGCGATCCCAACACCAACTTCGTGGAAGCGCAGGTCTGGCCGGGCGATCCGGACGGAATGGGGACCCTCACGTCGATGGACTTCATCTACACCACCGACAACACCGATCCCAAAAATTCGGGGACGGCGGTGACCGAGCCGGGGACCTTCTATCAGTACAACAGCAACAACGACTGGTACCAAGCGTGGCTGACCGCGGTGGGCGGCGACCTGGTCCGCTGGTACGTGGTTTCCACGAGCAGCGACGGCAGCGTCTGCGAGTCCGATGAGTTCTCCTTCACCTCCGGCGTCGCTCCTCCCGAGGTTCCGAACCTCGTCGGCGATTGTGAGAGCGAACTCGGCGGCGGCGACTGGAGCAACGGCGACGCCCTGACCGACATGGCCGATCCGGAGATGGACGGCATCTATAGCGTGACCCTCACCGCGACCGCCGACTTCACCGCGGGCGGCGGCTCCGGTTACCAGGTGGTCGGCGTGAGCGGCAGCTGGAGTCCCCAGTATCCGGGCGATTCCAACATCCCGATCAGCTTCGTCACCAGTGACGTGGTTGAATTCTTCCTGGACACCAACCCGATGGTGGGTTGGTCGCCGGAGTCGAACGCGGCTTACGACGGCAGTCTCCTCGCCGCCGGCCACACCTGGGCGGCGGTCGGTGATTGGCAGGGTTGGGATCCCTCCAACGTCGCGACGCAGATGGCCGACATCGGCGGCGGCGTCCTCCGGGTGCAGGTCTACTTCGACTCGGGCATGCTCGGAACGCACGAGTACAAGTGCGCGGCCAACGGCGGCTGGGATCTCCAGGCGGGCGTGAACGGCTACGGCAGCAACTCCGGCACCTGGTCTTTCGAAGTGACCCAAGAGGGCTGGGTGGGGTTCTATCTCCACGAGTCCGGCCGGATCAAGGTGGTCTTGGACGACGTGACCGCCACCGAGAACGCTACCTGGGGCAGCGTCAAGACGCTCTTCCGGTAGTCGGCGATCCGAACATTCGCATACGGGAAGGGGCGGGATCACTCCCGCCCCTTTTCTTTTGTCTCGACGCGGATTGGATCAGGGACAGTCACCTACCCTCATTAAGCCCCGGTTTCATGATTCATTTCAATCCGTCAACGGTTCTTATGGAATCGAATCGCCTGGCCGCCGCCGGGGGCGAGGTCGATCCGCATCACCGTCTCGGCGTTCACTTTCTCCCGAGTGATGGAGAGCGCCTCGGGATTGCCGCGGTAGTCGGCGCCGGGGGCGTCGGCGTAGACGTAGGCCGTGTAGGCCGCGCCCGGGTCGAGGAAGCCCAAGGGGACGAGGAGCACACGCGGGTCCTCGTCGGTGAGGCTCCCGAGGTACCAGTCGTCGCCGCCGCGCTCTTTGCGGGCGACGGTGACGTAGTCTCCGATCGCGCCGTTCAAGAAGCGGGTTTCCTCCCAGTCGACCGGCACCTCCCGGATGAATCCGAAGGCGGGATTTCCCTCGTAGTTCTCCGGAAGGTCGGCGGCCATCTGCATCGGGCTGTAAATCGTCACGTAGAGGGCGAGTTGCTTCGCCACCGTGGTGTGCACCCGGTTGTCCGGCTTGTACGGCTCGATCAGCACGTCCATGATTCCCGGCGTGAAGTCCATGGGGGCCGAGAGAAGCCGCGTGAAGGGGAGGATCGCCGTGTGTTCCGGCGGATTACCGCTGCTCCAGGCGTTGTACTCCTGGCCGCGCGCCCCCTCGCGCGTCATCATGTTCGGCCAGGTGCGGCGGATGCCGGTGTCCTTGATCGGCTCGTGGGCGCACACCATGATCCGGTGCTTCGCCGCCGCCTCCACCGCCTTCCGATATTGTCGCACCATGTACTGGCCGTGCTGCCACTCCTTGGCGATCTCCCGCCCCGCCCCGTCGTAGCGCCGGATCCCCTGCCCCTGGCTCACGTACCCGGTTTTCACCGCCCGTATGCCCAGCCTCTCGCACTGCGCGAAGGCCGCCTCCATCCGCCGCTCGAAACCGGCCACGTCGCCGCCGTTCTCCAGATGGCCGATCAGGGTGACCCCCTTTTCGCGGGCGTAACGGGCGAGTTCCTCCAGGTCGTAATCCGGCGTGGGAGTCGTGAAATCGAAGGCGCCCGTCTCGAGCCATCCCTGATCCCAGCCGGTGTTCCATCCTTCCACGAGCACGCCGCCGAAGCCGTTGGCGGCGGCGAAGTCGATGTAGCGCTTCGTGTTCGCCGTGGTCCCCCCGTGATTCGGACCGGTCGTCCAGGTTTCCTTTCCGATGTGAAGGGACCACCAGATCCCCACGTATTTCATCGGCTCGATCCAGGAGACATCCTCGATACGGCACGGTTCATTGAGACACAAAATGAGAGAGGACTCCGCCAGATCCGCCGGGCTCTCGGCGATCTGGATGGTGCGCCAGGGGGAGCGGAAGGGGGTCTCCGCCTTCACCCGGTCGCCGTCGGACCAGGGGACGAGGTCGCAGGCGAGGACCGAGCCGGGCTCCGGATCGAGGGTCATCGCCGCGTAGTCGGTCAGGTTCGCTTCGTGGAGGGCGACGAGGAGGCCGTCCTCCGTTTCCAGCGTGAGGGGCGTGTGAACCGCGCGGAGAAGGGGATCGGCGGCGAGGCCGCTCAACCGGGTTCTTTTATAGAGGTATTCGTAGCGGTTCCCCGCGTAGGCGGGGATCCACCAAGCGGCGGGGTCGCCGGGGAAGACGAATTCCGTCCCTTCGTCGAGCAGGGCGAAGCGGCCGAGCCCCGGTTGCGCCGGCCAGGTGAAACGGAAGCCGAGGCCGTCGTTGAAGACCCGGACGGTGAGGATCATGCGGCGTCCCGGCGGGGCGCTCTCCATCAGTTCCACCTCCAGTTCATGAAAGGCGGCGCGGATCGATCGGCATTCTCCCCACGGTTGCTCCCAGGCTTCCTCGCCGGAGCGCTCGGCGGCGTTCTCCACGTGGAAGCCCTCGTTCATCGGCGGCGCGTCCCGCAGGACGAAACCGAGACGGGAGCGGTCGATCACCACGCGTTCGTCGAAGAGCACGCGGTAGAAGAGGCGCCCCCCCTCGTCGAGCTCGAGGGTGAAGCGGATGCGGCCGTCGGGCGAGGACGCCGCGGGCGGTTCCCCGAGGGCCGACGCCCCGCCTGCGGCGACGAGAATCGCAAGAGCGAGCGAAAGGAGAAAACCGCGCGCGCGTGGCGCGGCGGCGGCGCGGATCGTCATCGGCATACCCTCCCCGTTTGAGTACGCGACCGATCGTAGCACAGGGCGCGCCCCCCTTGACAACGATCGCCGCGGCTTGACCCCCGGCGCGGACGCGCCGTATGCTCACCCCGGTCGGAATGGTCCGACCCCCACGCCGGGAGGTACGCCGTGGCCGCCGCTCTTCGCACCGCGCGACTCCGTCTTTCCATCGTCACCACCGTCGCCCTTCTCGCCGCGGGCCTCTTCTCCACCGTCGGCGCGACCAAGGTCACCTTCCGTTTCCGCCCGCCCGAGGACGCCCGCTCGGTGACCGTCGCCGGCTCCTTCAACGACTGGAGCACCACGGCGAACCCGCTGTTCGATCCGGAAGGGGACGGCGTGTACGAGGTTCAGTTGGAGATCGCCCCCGGGGAGCACCCTTACAAGTACGTCGTGGACGGGAACCGGTGGATCACCGACTTGGCGGCGCCCAAGTTCGTCGACGACGGCTATGGCGGACAAAACTCGGTGCTGATCGTCACGGGGGACGCGCCTCTCTTCGCCGGCGAACCGGGCGGGGGCGCGGCCGTGGAACCGTCCGGCACGGCGGTCACTTTCCGTTACAGGCACGAGGGAGGGCACGCCAACGCCGTCTCGGTGGCGGGGAGCTTCAACGACTGGAACGCCGCCGCCCATCCGATGAGCGACCCGGACGGCGACGGAATCTGGGAGACGACGATCCACCTCATGCCCGGCGAGTACGCCTATCAGTTCGTGGTGGACGGCGACGACTGGCGCGGCGATCCCGCCGCCCGACGCCGCGAACCGGACGGCTTCGGAGGTGAAAACGCCCTCCTCACCGTCCGCGAGGAGCCGATGACGGCGGGGGAACGATAGGTCTCTCCCCGCGTACGCGAAGCGCCCCGGCGATCAATTTCGAGAGGCGGACGTCGTGCCGGCTTCTCCTCTTCTCCGCGCTCATTGACTTCTCTTGAATTCGTATGTTAAAATCCCTACGCGGGTTACGCTATTCCATCTCATTGCCGTCCTTACCTGTTTCGAGGAGGTGCCCCCGTGCGATCCCTCTCTCCTCTCTTCGTTCTCCTTTTCCTTCTCGTCTCCACGGTTCCGGCCGTCGCCGGCGATAATCCGGACGCCCGGATCTTCATCGAGTTCGAGAATGACTCCAACTATATCGAACCGGGGACGAACACGATTTTCAGCGGGACCGTTTATCTGACGGGATTCGGTTCGGGCGGCGGCGTGTCGGGTGTCGCGTTCCGTTTCGACCGTGCTTTCGATGCCATTCCCATCTCCTTCACTCCGACGAACAGCGGTCTCCTTATCGGTGACGTCGAGGTCGAGGGGTGCGCGATCGCCTGGCCTTCCTGTCTCTACCCGGACGGGAATGGGCGGGTCGCGGTGATGGATTTCGAATATTTCTACAGCGGAGGAGGGGGGAATCTGCGTGTCCTCCCCCACACGACCCATGGAGACAGCCTGTACGACTGCGACACCGACGTGGATCGGTGGTGCGTCACCACGCGGCCTTCCGGGCACGGCGGCGTGAACGCCTCCCCGCCTCCGGGCGGATGCGCGGGCTGGCCGACGGCGTGGAACGTGCCGTCCAACGCGCCGACCATCCAGGCGGGGATCGACTCCGCGGCGGTGGGGGACACGGTGGTCGTCGCGGCGGGGACCTACTATGAGCACGACGTCACCCTGAAGTCCGGCGTGATCGTCACGGGCGCCACCGGTGATCCGACGGACGTGGTCGTCGACGCCGATTCCCTCGGCCGGGTCTTCTACGCCATCAGCGTGAACTCCGCCACACGACTCGCCGACCTGACGCTCACCGGCGGACACGCCGTCGGGACCGGGCTGGACGAGCAGGGGGGAGGCATGCTCTGCCGCTCCACCGGCGCGATGACGATCGAGAACTGCGTGATCTCGGGGAACGCGGCGGACGGCGAGGGGGGCGGGTTGAAATCGTGGAACGCCGACCCGCGGATCATCTCCTGCCGTATCCAAGAGAACTACGCCGGCTCGGGGGGGGGCGGCGTCAACCTGCAAGGAGACAGCGCCTCGGTCGTCCATTGCGTCATCACCGGCAACAGCGCGTACTGGGGGGGCGGAGGGGTCTACCTGTCCGGCGGCGGCGCCTACCTCTCGGACTGCACCATCGCGGAGAACACGGTCCTTCTCGGCGGATTGGAAACGGGGGGCGGCGCCTACTTCGGGCTCTCCTCGCGCCCGAACGCGGTGGACTGCGTCTTCGCCGGGAACACGGCGGACCAAGGCGGGGGCGTCTACTGCTACGCCGCCTCGGGGGGGCTCACCGGCTGCACGCTGGCGGGAAACACGGGGGAAACCTACGGCGGCGGGATTCTGATCGAAAACGGAAGTCCCTTCCTCACCAACTGCACGATCGTTTGGAACGACGCGCCCACGGGAGCGGGCGTGCTCACCGCCGACACCTCTCCTTCCATCGCTCTCACCATCATCGCCTATAACCGAACGGGGGAGGCATTCGCCTGCTTGGGATCGGGCTTCCCGATCCTCTCCTGCACGGACGTGTACGGCAACGACGGCGGGGACTGGACCGGCTGCATCGCCTCGTCGGACAGCGTGAGCGGGAACTTCTCGGCCGATCCCCTCTTCTGCGGCGGCGTCGAGAACCCTTTGGATTCCCTCTCGCTGCAAGGGATCTCCCCCTGCGCCCTCGACACCTGCGGCACCGGAAGCGCCTACGGAGTGATCGGGGCCCGTCCCGTGGGTTGCCGGCCCGTCGTCGTCTGGACGGGAATGGGGGACGGTAGTTCCTGGAGCGACACGGCGAATTGGGATCCGAACCGCGTGCCGACGGCGTCGGACCACGCCTATCTTCCGGGGGATCTGTCGAACTACGTCGTTCTCCTGAACGAGAGCGCCGTCGTGCTCGAACTGACCATCGACTCCTCCTTTTCCTATAGCCCGACGCTCACCCTCGGGAGCGATACCTTGACGGTGCTCGAGGGAGGGGAGAACTCCGGCGAGATCTTCGTGAGCGACGGGGCTTTCTTCGAAGTCGCCGCCGGGGGCACTTTCGTGAACGAGTCCGGAGGAACGGTGATTCTTTCCGACGGCTCTCTGATCGGCGACGGTTTCTTCGTGAACGGCGGCACGGTCCGCAAGAGCGATCCGGAGAAGTCGAGGGGCTTCGGCGCCATCGCCGTCGATTTCGACAACCGCCGTGACGATCCGGGCGACGGGGCGATCGTGGTCGAAGGGGGGGTGCTGGTCATCGAGGGCGAATTCACCAACGCCGGTTCCCTGGTGGTGCACACCTCGGCGATGGCGCTCTTCGATCCCGGCGACGGGGCGTTTCGCGCCGGGAGCTACGCCAACGGCGACGACGGCGTGATCGTCATCGAGGAGGGGGCGGAGCTGCAGATCGACGGCGCCGGTACTTCGTTCGTGAACGAATTGGGGAGCCTGGTCGTTCTCGAGGGAGGAGACATCACCGGAACGGGCACCTTCGTCAACTACGGCCGCGTGGAAAAGCGCGATCCGGTCTTGAAGAGCCGCGCGATGAGCCGCATCACCGCCCTTTTCGACAACATGCACGACGATCCGGGCGACGGGGCGATCGTGGTCGATGAGGGGGTCCTCTCCATCGAGAACGAGTTCGCCAACGCCGGCTCCGTCCTGGTGAACACCAACGCCCAGATGCTCCTCGATCCGGGGGACGGCGCGTTCCGCGGCGTATTCTTCGACAACACGAACTACGTCCGCCTGCTGGAGTCCTCGAGCCTCGGGATTCTCGGCGCGACGACGGTGCTGGAGAACGGGGCGGGCGGGCTGATCCTTCTGGAGGGGGATGGCGCCGTCAGCGGAGACGGATTGCTCCGCAACTACGGGACCTTCCGCAAGGAGGATCCGTCGAAGGGGGCGAGGGCGATCGCCAACCTCGCCGCCGATTTCCACAACCTCTTCGACGACCCGGGGGACGGGGCGATCGTGGTGGCGGACGGGACCCTCAACATGCAGGGGGAGGTGGTGAACCACGGTACGGTGACCGTGGACAGCGGCGCGACCCTGGCCGTGGCGGACACGTCGGGTGTGAAGGCCGGCGGGGGGACGCGCGTCTCCGGGTCTTTTCTGAACACCGGCACGGTGACCGTGGCGGAGGCGGGGACCTTCACCACCGAAGGAAACGTCTCCAACGGGACCCTCGGCGATTGGGATCTCTCCGGCACGCTGGAGGTGCGTGCCGGCGCCCGGTTCGACAACTACGGTTTCGTCGGCCTCGACACGGCGGCGGTGGTGGTCAACGACGGCGTTTTTGATCTCAAGGAAAACGCCGTCCTCGAAGGGAGCGGGCTCTTCGACAGCGACGGCGGCGACTTCTACGGGAACGGCGTGATCCGTCCCGGCTGCTCGGCGGGGGTCCTCACGTTCTTCGGCGATTTTCTGCAGTCCGCCACGAGCGAGCTGGAGATCGAGATCGGAGGGACCGCGCCGGGAGCGGCCTACGATCGGCTCTTGGTCGAAGGCGGCGCCGTTTTCGACGGGGCGGTCTACGTGACCCTCACCGGCGGTTTCGAGCCGACGGAAGGGGACTCCTTCTCCGTCGTGTCCGTGAGCGCCGGGTTCCCCGTTCGGAACGAGTTCGATTGCTTCTCCGGCCTGCAGACCTCGGGCGGCCTCTTCCTCGAGCCGGTGGAGGCGGCGGACTTCTTCTCCCTGGTGGCGCGGGACAGCACCACGGGGAACGCCGCCCCCTCGGCGGCGCAGGACGCGGCCGAAACGAACGCGGTCACGCCGATCACCCTCCACGTGCTCACGAACGACACCGACGGCGATCTCGATCCTCTGCGAATCGCCGAGCTCTCCGACGCCCTCACCGCCGGAGACGTGAAGATCGACCCGGGGGACACCACGCTCACCTACACTCCCTCACCCGGTTTCGCCGGCCTCGATTCGCTCACCTATCGGGTGACCGACTGCCAAGGAGGGGTCGATTCCGCGCTGGTCGTCGTGACCGTGTACCGGGCGCCGCGGATCTGGGCCGTGCCGGGCGACGCGCCCACCATCGCGGCGGGTCTCGATTCCACTCTGGCCGGGGACACGGTGGAGGTGGCGGCGGACACCTATCACGAACACGATCTGGTGATGCCGTCGGGGGTGGTGTTGCGCGGGGCGACCGGTGATCCGGAGGACGTGATCATCGACGCGGACTCCCTCGGCCGGGTGCTCTACTGCGTCGGGCTCGACTCCTCCACCGTCGTTTCGGGGCTGACCCTCTTCGGGGGATACCATGTGAACGGCGCCGGCATGTATTGCAGCGGATCGGACATGACCATCCGGAGCTGTATCTTCAGCTGGAACGTGGCGTCCGGGGGGGGCGGGGGGCTCCGCGTCTACGAGTGCGACCCTCTGATTCGGGATTGCGTGTTCGACGTGAACGATGCGCTCTCCGGCGGCGGGGTCTCCTTCGTGCGCTCCTCCTCCCTCATGGACAGCTGCGAGATCGTCTGGAACGATGCGGTCTCGGGAGGCGGGGTTCACCTGCACGAGTCGGAGCCTTCGATCCGGAGCTGCACGTTCACGGAGAACGAGGCGACATCTTCCGGCGCCGGCATCTTTTCCTACTCCAGCGAGCCGGTGCTGACGAACGTCATCCTCGCCTTCAACGACGGGGGCGCGGCGGTGTACTGCTCCGGAACGGGCGGGCCGACTCTCGACTGCTGCGACGTGTACGGCAACGAGGGAGGGGACTACGTCGGTTGCCTCTCCGGAATGGAGGGGACGGACGGCAACTTCTCCGGCGATCCTTATTTTTGCGGTGTGAAGAAAGGCGCCGATCCTTTCCTGATCGACGCGGCATCCTCCTGCGCTCCCGATCAGAATCCGTATTGCGGACTCGTGGGCGCCCGTCCGGTGGGATGCGCCTCCCAGACGGCGGTGGACGGACCGGCGGAGGAGCCGCCCGCCGCCTTCCGTCTCGAAACGAACCGTCCCAATCCCTTCAACCCGGAGACCGCGATCCGATTCGCGGTCCCGAAGGCGGGACGGGTGAGCCTCGTCGTCTACGACGTGAGTGGGCGCAGAGTCGCCGTTCTCGCGGACGGACCGTTCGACGCGGGCGACTTCGAAAGAGTGTGGCGCGGCGTCGACGATACGGGACGGCCGGTCGGATCGGGGATCTACTTCGCCCGCATGCGCGCGGAGGGCTTTCAGGCGACCCGTAAGATGGTGTTGGTCAGGTAGGGGAATTTTTCCGGTCGCGTTCCCCCGGCCTACTCCCGCATCGCTCCGGGCGGCGCTTTGTCGACGATCGGCGTCACCCGCAGGCCGAGCGCGGCGCCCGGTTCGGGAATCGTGAAGCCCCAGGTCTCCACGGTCCCTTCCGGAGGACCGCCCGCCACGTCCAGGATGGTCACGCCGTCGAAGAGGATCGTGAGGCAGTAGGTGCCGACGTCGTCCGGCGCGCTCAGCACGTGAAGGGTGACGGAGTAGGAACCGGGATCGAGGTCGATGTTGAAGGAGGTCTCGGCGCCGCGGGGGGTCACCCCCGACTCTCCGGTGCTGAGCCTCACCAGAAAGATATCGTCCGGCTCGGAGCCGCAATCGGAGACCAGAATCGTCGCCCGCCCCTCGCAGCAGCCGGCGTCGCACTCGTCGATCTTCCCGTCGCCGTCATTGTCCCAGAGGTCGCCGCAGATCTCCACCGCGTCCGGCGCGCCCCCCGCCGTCCCGGCGTTCACGTCGTCCCGGTCCGCGCCCGGCTCGGCGGATTCCTCCCCACGCCGTCTCACGTTTTCCTCGTCGCAGCCGTAGTCGTCCCGGAGCGAGGCGAGCATCTCGGTTTGCCGCCCCTCCATTTCGCCCGCCCGGGCGAGCGCCCCGGCGTAGGTCGCGTCCGCCGCCGCCGCTTCCGCCGGGTCGAGACGGTCCAGCACCCCCGCCAGGAAGGCGTAGGCGTCGGCCAGGTCCGCCGTCGCCCGCCGGTGCTCGCCGAGGATTCTTTCCGACTCGGCCAGGAAGTAGCCCAGGTTCCGCTCCTCGCAGGCGGCGGCGCCCGATACGCGGAGTTCCTGCTCGAAGGCGCCGGCGGCGACGCCGTACTCCTCGTGGAGTCGTTCCTCCTCGCCGGCGGCGGTCCGGAAGAGATCGAGGGCGGCGAGGAAGTCGATGAGGGGATCGTCGTCCACGTCGGCGATCGCCTCGTCCAGGCCGCCGGTCTCGGAACCGCCTTCGGTCTCTTCCGCGCCGTCGCACTCCCGCGCCCGCTCGAGCAGATACTCGTCGGCGCCGACCCGGTAGAGGGCGAGCGCCGTCGCCCCGTCGATTCGTTGCATGAGATCGATCCGATCCGATAGGGCGGCGCAGTTCCCCGCCGCCGCGCGAGCCTCTTCCATCACGGGCCGGAGATCCGAGACCAGGTTCTCCGCGTCCAGCTTCGCGTTCACCGGCCCCTCCGGGTCGAGCTTCGAAGGATCGCAGCGCTCGATGTCGATCTGCGTCCGGAGACCGGTCCGGATCCTCGAGAGTTCACTCCGGAAACGTCTTCGCTTCGCCTCGTCGCCGGTTTGTCCCACGCCGGCGTCGAGGGCGTCCTGGAGGATTCCCGTCCGGCGCCGGATCTCCGCCGCCATGGCGTCGGCGCTTTCCCGGAAGGCCCGCGCCTTCTCGCTCTCGGTGAGGAAAGCGGCGGCCCCGTCACCGGCGATCCCGAGATCGTTCATCAATCGATCGTTCACCCGCTCCATCATGGCCAGGGCCTGAACCACCGCGCCCGCCCCCTCCGTCGGCATCGTGACTTCCCCGCTCCGCGCGCGCGCCGCTTCCGCATCCTCCTTCATCTGCGCCGCCAGGCGGGTCGCGATCTGGTACAGCTCCTCGATCCGGCCCGCGTCCTCAGGACCGGAGCATTCCTCGGCGATCGCCTCCGCGCCGTCGAGGGAACGGTTCACCGTCTCCTCCATCCGCCCGACCCGGGCGAGGAGATCCGTCATGTCGCCGGAAACCTCCGCGTTGGAGGCGCAATCCGGCGCGCGTTCTGCGATGACCGCGGCGATGCCTCCCACCGAGGCGGCGTCGGTTCGCATCCTCGCGACCGCTTCCTCCGCGTTCTTCGACGCGGTTTGCGCCCTCTCGCACGCCACGGTGGCGAGGGAGGCGGTGTCCCAGTAATGCTCCAGTTCCGCCTGCAACGCGGCGAGCAGACTCTCGTCGAGGGCGAGGATGTCCCGGGCCTGGCGTTGCTGCGCGCCCGCCGCCACCCGTTCGTAGACATGGGCCCAATCGTCCCCCGCTTCGAGCAGGGCGTCCACGGAGCCGTAAAGGCCGATGGCGGCGAGGGCGGCGGCCACGGCGGGGAGGGCGCCCCCCGCGATCACGGGAAGCGCCATCGCGCCGATCGCGCCGATGGAGATGGCTATTCCCAGGCCGAGGATCACCGGTTTGAGACAGTCGGCGCGGCTCCCTCCCGCGTCCCGGCATGCGTTGTAGTTGAGCTGCATGGACATCAGCCCGACGCCGGTCGCGACGCCGCCGGTCACGCGCGACGCGGAGAGGACTCCCTCGCCGACGGCGGAGGGGGAGGGGCGCGTCGGACCCCGGCCGCCCGGGCGCGGGCGAAGCCGCGGATCGGCGGTGGTCGGCTGGCGGGAGAATTGCTGTTCCGCCGTTCCGGGCCGATGCGCGCCGGTCGGGCTTCCTTCGCCCATGCGCGGTCCGTCGCCCGTCTGGATCGTTTGGTTCGCCGCGCCGGTTCGGATCGTCGGCCCTCCCCGGCCGAGGCGCGCCCCGTCGCCGGTTTGTATCGTTCGCCCCCCCGCGTTGGATCGAATCGTCGGTCCCCCGGCCGGAGTCTCCGCCGCGTCGACGGGGATTCGCGAACGGCCCGCGTCGCCGCCGGAGCGGTAGTACCGCGACCAGTTCGGATCCTGCTCCGCCAGCCCCTGCCGCCATTCATTCACCATCGCCTGCCGCCCCCCCCGGTTCCAGGCGGTCGCGCTTTCCAGGTTCTGTTGGTACTCCGACTCGAGGATTCGGAAGCCCTCACCCGGCGCGCGGCCCCGCTGCATCCACATGTCCCTCTCCACGTTCCAGTTCACGTCGTCGAGGCTGAAATCACCGCGCAGCTCGTAGTCCCGCATCATGCGGAGGCGCCAGAGGCGGCGCCCCTCTTCGCCTGTGAATCCGCGGGGGATCTCCATCGTGCCGAAGGGATCGGTCCAGCGGGTCGGGGCGTTGCGCGCGTAGACGTAGGGGTTCAGGCGTTCCGGCGGCGATTCCGGGTCGAAGGCGGGATCGGGGGAGAGGAAGCGGCCGATATTCGGATCGTACCAGCGGGCGCGGAAGTCGTAGAGGCCGGTGGCGTCGTCGTAGGGGCGTCCGGTGAAGAGAAGGGGGAGGTCGGCGTCGCCGGAGCGCTCGATCGGGCGGCCGAAGGCGTCGAGCGTCCAGGCGGCGACGACCGCGCCGTCGTCGTCGGTGGCGAGGATCGGCGTGCCGAGACCGTCGGCGTGGATGTGGATGCGCTCGTCCCCCCGAACCCAGAGGAGGGGACGGTCGACGCCGGGGGCGTGGACGACGCGCGCGATCAGCTCTCCCTCCGCGTCCAATACGGCGACCCGGTTCGGGCCGTCGGAGAGGAAGCGGAACGAGCCGCCCGGTCCTTCGGTGGAGACGCGCGTCCCCTCCGGACCGTAGGCGTGGCGCACCTCGCCGCCGTCCGGCAGGATGACCGAGACGAGGCGGCCCTCCGCGTCCCATCCGTAGCGCGTCGTCCCCTCCGGTCCGCTCTTCCCGGCGAGGCGCCCCGCGCCGTCCCACCGGTAGGAGACCTCCCCGGCGCGGACGAGCCGGCCGGCGCCGTCGTACCGGTACCGGACCTCCCCCTCTTCGGTTTCGCGGGCTTTCCGGTTCCCATCCCGGCCGTAGGCGTAGCGGATCGTTCGTGTCGGGGCGGCCTCCTCGATCAGGCGGCCCGCCTCGTCGTAGGCGTAGGATCGGACCGAGCCGTCCCCGTCGACGACACGCGCCGGATTGCCGGCGTCGTCGTACTCGATCCGCCGTGAGGCGAGGATGGATCCGTCCGGTCCGGCGTAGGAGATCGAGGCGAGCCGGCCGATCGGATCGTAATCGCGGGAGGCGGTCACTCCGTTCGGCCAGGAGAGCTCCGTCACCCGGTCCTTGACGTCGTAAGAGAAACGTACCGCCCCTCCGCCGGGGACGCCGATCGAGGCGAGCCGCCCGTGCTCGTCGTAGCGATGAACGAAGGTTTCCCCGGCGGCGTCGACGGAACGGATCACGCGGCCCGCGTCGTCGTAGCGCCGGGCGAGGCTCCGCCCGGCGGCGGGGAAGTCGATCCGCGCGAGGCGCCCCTTATCGTCGTAGGCGTACTCCACCGGGCGGGCGCCGTCGTCGGCGGAGACGAGGTCGCCGGCGTCGTCGTATGCGAAACGGACCGACCGGTCGCCCGCGTCGCGCCGGAGAACCCGTCCGGCGGCGTCGTAGGACCAGACCGTTCGATGTCCCGCCCCGTCCACCGCGGCGGTCAGCCGCCCCGAAGGATCATAGGTGAACAGTTCCGTCCCGCCGAAGGGGGTCGATATCCGGACGGCGTTCCCCGCCGCGTCCCTTTCGATCCGAACCGTTTCTCCGCCGGGGAGGCGTGTCTCGACGAGGCGGCCGGCGGCGCCGCGCCGGTACCGCGCCTCGGCGCCGTCCGGGGCGACGATTTTCTCCGGCGCGCCGAGCGCCCCATAGGCGATCCGGGTGACCGCGCCGAGCGGGTCCGTCCTCTCGACCACGCGGCCCGCCTCGTCCCGGCGGTACCGGACCGTCGCGCCTCGCGCGTCTGCCGCTTCGATGAGGAGACCGCGCGGATCGAACCCGCGGTGGAGCAGTCCGCCCAGGTTGTCACGCACGACGACCGGATGGCCGAGGGGGCCGTACTCCGTGTCGACCACGAGGCCGGCGGCGCTCTTCTCGCGGACCAAACGGCCGAGGGCGTCGTAGGCGAAGCCCGCATCGTTCCCCCGATTGTCGGCGATACGGGCGATCCGTCCCTCCCGGTCGTATTCGGCGCGGACCACGAGTCCCTCCGGGTAGGCGATCCGCGCCACCCGGCCTTGCTCGTCGTACCCGGTTCGGACCGTACGCCCGCCCGGTCCGGTCGCCGCGACCCGCCGCCCCGATTCGTCGTAAGCGAAGGTTCTCTCCGTGTCGCCGGGACCGATGATCCGAACGGGGGCGCCCGCTTCGTCGTACTCGGTCCGGACCGCGCCCCCCGTCGGACCGGTCTCTTCCGTCACCCGTCCCGCCGCGTCGTACGCCGCCCGGTGGACGGCGCCGAGCGGGTTCGTTTCACGGATCAAGTTACCGGCGGCGTCGTAGGCGTAACGGACCGTTCCGCCCGCGGGACCGGTGATCTCGACGAGGCGCCCCGCGGCGTCGTAGGCGTAGCGGGTCGTTCCGCCGCCGGCGTCCGTCTCCTCGATCAGACGGCTCCGCGCGTCGTACCGGTAGCGGATCGTTCCGCCCCCCGGCTCCTCGATCCGCGCGATCCGCCCGGCGTCGTCGTAGGCGTATCGTGTCGTCGCTCCGGAGGGATCGGTCTCCGCGAGGAGCCGCCGCGCCTCGTCGTAGGTCCAGGCGGTCGTCGCGCCGCCCGGGCCTTCGGCGCGGATCACGTTTCCCCTCTCGTCGTAGTCGTACAGGATCGTTTCGTCGAGCGCGTCGGTGATGGAGAGGAGGAGGCCGTCCTCCCGGTAGGCGTAACGCTCCTCCGGCAGGCCGCGGCCGGAGCGGGATCGGAGGAGGCCGTCCGTATAATAGGAGAGGGCGAGGAGGGTGTCGGCGCCTTCCCGGAGGAAGACGAGGTTGCCCCGCTCGTCGTAGTCGAAGAGAGTGCGGGAGCCGTCGCCGAAGAGAACCGACGCGGGCCGCGTCCCGTCTCCCTCGTAGGCGAAGCGGACCGAACCGCCGCAGCAGGCGTCCATCGCGACGAGCCGTTCCCGATCGTCCCACGCGAAGCGCGTCGTTTCGCCGTCCGGCCCGACGGTCTCCGTCGGCCGCCCGGACGGGTCGGTTCGGAGAATCGTCCGTCCGCCGAGGGGACCGGTCCGTTCCACGCCGCCGCCGGGGAGCGGGGCGATCCCCGTGATCCCCCCCGTCGGGTCGATGACGCGTCGGGCGCCGGTCTCGTCGTCGTACTCGATCTTCTCCGTCGCGCCGCCGGCGAAGCGGCGAAGGGTGAGCCGTCCTTTTCCGTCGTAGCCGAATTCGGTCTTCCCCTCCGCCGGATCGTCCACAGAAGCGATCCGCCCCGCTTGGTCGTAGGCGTAACGGACCGGCGGGCCGCCGTTCACGCGCACCTCGGCCAGTTCGCCGTCCCGGTAGCGGTAGAGGACCGCGTCCCCCGCCGAGCTTCGCACCTCCCGGAGGAGCCCGTCGCGCTCGGTTCGGAAGAGTAGGTGCGCGCCGCGCGGACCGTCGACGCGGACGATTCGTCCTTCCCCGTCGCGGGTGATCCGCGTCTCGTTCCCGTTCCGGTCGATCACGCGGGCGAGCCGCCCCTCGGCGTCCCGCTCCTCCCGGAACGACACGCGGTCGCCGCCGGCCGCCAAGGGACCCGCGCCGTCGTCGTCCCATTCGAGCCGCCAGCGCGATCCGAGAAGCCCCGGCGTGCGGTCGCCCGTCGCTGGTTCCCGCCGGAGCGCGAGGTCGATCGCCCCCGCCGGCAGAATGAGATCGGTCCGGGCGAGACCGGGCGGGGCCGACTCGGCCGGTGATCCTTCTCCGGCGACGGGCGGCGCCGCGAAGGGGAAGGGGGACCCGATCCAAAGCGATGCCAGGAGAGCGATTAAAACTTTATTACAAAACGAACGATATCTCATTGGTATTCCCCTCCCGCCCCCGCGAGGGGGATCGCGCCCGAGAAACGATAGCGGCAGCGGAGCGCGAACTCGGAACGGTTGAAATCCTGGGGCGAGCCGGCGTCACCGACGCGGGTTCGATGCAGTTCGAGGCGAAGCTCCAGCGCAAGATCGGGCCGGAGTGCGTAGGCACCGTCGATCCTTACGTCGAGGGAGCGGGTCGTTTGGATCGGATCGCCGTTGTAATAGAGTCCCTGATCGAAGCGGACCGCGGCGCGTCCCGACGCCCGCGGCGCGGGGACGATTTCCGCCGATGCGCGGACCCCCCATCGGACCTGATTCACCGTGTTCCGGAAGAGAAAGTCCGTCTCGCCGAGAGGGGTGACTTCCGAGAGGCTGTCCGGTAGCTCGGCGACCAGGTCGTCCGCCTTCTCTTGGAGGCGGTGGCGCTCGCTATCCAAGAAGAGGGAGTGTCCGATCGATCCGCCGATCTCCAGTGAGCGAATGAGAAGGGGGGAGGGTCGGAGGCGGCGTCCGAGGAAGAGGTGGAGGTCCGCCCTGTGCGGCTCCCGGGTGGTCTGAAAGGCGTTCACCACGTCGCCGAGCGAGGTATACACATCTTCCGGCGAAGGGTTCGCGCCGGTGTCGCCGACGGTGTCGTAGTCCGCCTGTTCGACGTACCCCTTCGCGGTAAAACCGAATTCCCGCACCCAGCCGCGCCGGACCGGCGTGCGCCGGTCGCTCCAGGAGAAGGCGACGAAATCGAAGGCATCCTCCCACCGGTGTCGCCGGTAGAACAAGCGCCAGGCACTGTTGCGACGCGTCCCCTCGCCGAGCGCGCCGGCGGTCCCGTCGGAGCGGCCGGCGATCCCGTAGTCTCCGTACCCCGCCTCGTCCGCGTTCGGGTAGGTGATCACCGACGCCTCCGGTCCCACGTACCCCCGGGAGCGTGGACCCCGCCGGGGAAAACGGAGGTGTCCGCGCAATCGGTCTTGATCGGCGGATTCATCATCGGCGTAGCGGAAGCGCTCCCAAGAGGCGTGCGCCTCGGCCCCTCCGTCCCTCTCCGACGTCCGCCAGGTGAGTGTGGGGTGGAGAATGGTAAAATCCCCCTCGTCCGCTTCGACGTCGTGTCCGATCCGGGCGAGTGAGGCGAGGAGACGCCCGGCGCCCACGCCCACGTCTCCCTCCGCGCGGAGAGTGGTGACGCGGAAGTCCCTCGTATCCGGATCGACGCCGGAATGGGAACGGCCACGCCTCTCCGCGCCCGCGCGAAAACGAGGTCCGGGACCGTCATAGCCGATCGCCGCGTGGAGCCTCGTTTCTCCGTAGCCCGCTTCTTCCACCTCGTCGTCGTCGTAGCCGCGCCTCGACACGCCCCCTTCCACGTTCCAACCGGCGGGAAAACGGTGTCGTGCGGCGAGGGCGACCCGGCTGAGGGTGATCTCCCTGCGAACGACACGGGACTCCCGGCCCATCTCGGCGAGCAGCTCCGTCCCGTTCGGGAGAACACCGTTCGCTCGGACGAACCCCTCGAAGAGGGTGCCCGACGCCTTCTCCGGGTCGGGCGTCGCGTTCGGGCGATCGTAGGAGGACTTGCCCAGACCGGTTCGGATCTCCCCGGTGATGCGGACCGGGCGCCCGGCCCCCTGCTCCGCGGCGGGCCGCGTCCCGGGAGTGGGGATCTCCGGCGCGGGCGGTTCGCCGTAGCGGTCCGTCGCCTCTTCCCAGAAACGGTTCACGTATCGACCGTAAGCGCGGAGGCGCTCGGATGCCTCACGCATTCTCGCCCGCTCCTCCTCAGCGCCCCCATCCTCGTCTCTCTCGAGGAGGTCCATCGCCGCCCTCTCCAACCCTTCCGCCTCTTCCCGAACGGCCCGAAAGAGTCGCACCAGACTCGTCGTCCGGGCGAGTTCCGCGCGCGCCGTTTCACGGGAGGAGGGGCTGAGCGATTCGGGCGGATAGGCATCGCTTGTGTGCTTGATATCCATAAGAATGCCGCGACAGAGGGCGCCCGCCTTGGAAACGGAACGTTCGAAGAGGGCGACAGCTTCCTCCTTATCAGCGGTTTCGCCGGCGACGGCCGAAGAGACCGGGAAGAGAAGCACCGGCAGAATGAGGAGAACCGGGATGCGGAGGGACAGAGAGGGGAAAAGAAAGCCGCCGCCGGAGAGTCTGCTCTTCGCGCGAACGAGGGGGGACATGGAACATCCTTCCGCCCGCCGCCTGCGGCTCGGGAGAGAGGGTTCGGTCTTCAATCAACGGGATTGTAGCGATTGGAACCGTTGGTAGAGAAGGGAAAAGGGGAGTCGTCTCGAAACGGATATCCGCCTTCCCGGCGCCCCGGTGATTCCGTGCCCCCTTCCCGGCCGTTGCCATCGTGGGGGAAAAGAGTGTATGATTTTTCGGTCGGCGTTTCCGACGCCGGTCCGGAGGAGGGGCGCGTCCCCTCCTTTTTACCCCCCGCCGGGGCGGTCCCTTCGCCCCGCGATCAAGCCGCCGGGGACACGATCCCCGCAGCCGGCGCGGCCCGCGGGCGCGCCGGGCCGGAGGAGCGACGATGAGCTGGACCGAATGCCCGGGCGACCCCGCCTCCACGAATCTCCGCCCGCAGGTGGGGGAGCGGGGTCATCCTGCCGGATCCCTCCGGCGACTGATCGGTAAACCGCCGGAGTCGTGGCGGGCTTCGGACCTGGTCGAGTTGGTCCGCGATCGGGGGATCCGCCTGGTGAGCCTGATGCACGCCGGCGGAGACGGTTGGCTCAAGACGCTCGACTTCGCCCCCCGGAGTCTCTCCCATCTGGAAGACGTGCTTCTCGGCGGGGAGCGCGCCGACGGATCGAGCCTCTTCGCCGGGAGCGGCATCCGCGCCGGCGCGTCGGACATCGTTCTCCGCCCGCGCCTACACCGCGCATTTCTCGACCCCTTCTCGCCCCTGCCGACGCTGACCGTCCTCTGCGGGCACGCCGGACGGGACGGCGGTCCTCTCCCCGAATCGCCGGACACGATCCTGCGCAGGGCGGACCGGCGACTGCGCGAAGAGATCGGCATCGAGCTGCACGCGCTGGGCGAAGTGGAATATTTTTTGGGTAAAGAACCATCCGAATTGGACGCGTACGGCGCGCCGGACTGGGGATACCACGCCACAGCGCCTTTCGTCTTCGGCGAGGACCTGCGCCGGCGCGCCATCGGCCTCCTAGGCGAGATCGGCGTGCCGATTAAATACGGCCACAGCGAGGTGGGATACATCCCCGCGAAGGAGGAGAACGATCGGATCTGGGAGCAGCACGAGATCGAACTCGGTCTAGCCCCGCTCCCGGAGGCGGCGGAGAACACGGTGCTCACCCAATGGGTCCTCCGCAACCTGGCGCGGCGGAGCGGCATGATCTGCAGCTTCGATCCGATCGTAAGGAAGGGACACGCCGGGAGCGGTTTCCACTTCCACTGTTGCCCCATGCGGGGCGGCGAGGTCTTCGCCGGGCGGGACGAAACGGGCGAGCTGCGGGAGCCCGCCAAGTGGTTGATCGCAGGTCTGGTCGAGGCGGGGGGCGCGCTGATGGCTTTCGGCAACCGGTGCCTCGGATCCTTCGTGCGGCTCACCCAGGGGAAAGAGGCGCCCAACACCGTCTTTTGGGGGGAGTTCAACCGAAGGGCGCTTGTCCGCCTCCCCATCGTCGCTTCCGCCGAGGACGACCGGCAGGTGGGGATCCCCACCGTGGAGTTCCGGCTCCCGGACGGGTCCGCCCAGCCCTACTTGATCCTCGCGGGGATCGCCCAGGCGATGCGTTACGGCCGGGACGCGGAGGATCTGGAGGGGGTGCTCGCCCGCACCTCCGTGGACAACGCCGACGGGGAGGGGGAGGATGGACGGACGCCGGTCCCCCGTAACTTCCTCGAAGTGGCCGCCGCGCTGGAGTCGCTTCGCGGGATCTTCGAGGCGGGCGGCGTCTTCCCGCCCCGCATGATCGACCAGGTTCTCGCTACGCTTCGCCCCTAGAGCGGGACGAACAAGCGCGTGCACGGAGCGGGTCGCCCTCGCGCGGCGATCCCCCCGCGCGCGTATTTCTTTATTTGTTTACCTTTTGAGTCGTAGCGATCAGTCCCAGGACGCCGCGGCGGCGAGCGCCGCCGTTTCCCCCTCGAACGCATCGGGGGGGAAGAGGACCGGCAGCAGATCGTTCAGAAACTGCCTTTTCTTGTAGGCGTTGTGGCTGGCGAAGTGACCGTCCTGCAGGGTGCGGAGATACTCCTCGATCGGATAGATCTGGATCTCCACGGAGAAGAGGTAGGGGGTTTCCTCGATCGGGTCCTCGGTGAGCACGCCCATGATCTGCTTCAGCACACGGAAGGCGGAGGAAGACTGGGGATTGAGACGGGACCGATCCCGCTCTCCCCGGAGCGTGTCCACGCGATCCCGCCAACGGAGAGGCCCGCCGGAGACGCGGATCATCCGCCGCTCCAGCGCATAGGCCTGCCGCCGGTCGCCGACGATGAACATGGCGCCGAGCAGATCGGGCACCATGCTCGGATCGGCGATGCCGCGCCGGATCATCTTGCTCACGATCGATCCGCTCCGGCGGCCGAGTCGGGGCCAGCGCGGTTTTTCGGAGAGGGTGAGCGTCCCCTCGTCGGCGAGGAGGCTCGCCGAGGGGATCGCCTCCCGCTTGAACCGGCAACGGTAGTGGTAGATGTCGATCGTCGGGTCGCCGTTCCGCGGCGCCAGGCGGCGGACCGGAAAGCGCCACACCGGCGCGTCTCCGCCGGCGGCGATGCCGGTGCGGAAAAGACCTTTCCCGCCCGAACCGTCGTCGAAGCCGCAGCAGATCTCCACCTCCCCTTCCTCGGCGAGATGAGACCAGAGTTTCTCCCGTAGGATCGACTCGAATTTCTTTTTATGGCGCATGCCGTCCCGAACGGTGCGGCAGTGGTCCACGTCGAAGAGCAGTTTGGCGAGCACCAGCTTCCGGACCGCCTCGTAGCGGCGACGCCTGTTCCCGGCCCGAAAACTGTTCTCCAACAGGCCGAGCATGTCGTTGGTGTCGCGCGTTTCCGGCAAAGGACGGAGGGGGATCGCGTTTTCCTCCGGCACGAGGCGAAGTAGGTCGTCCAGGTAGTCGTCGGCGTCGTGACAGTAGCGTTCGATCACCGCGCGGGGATCATCATCGCCGTCCTCGGCGGGGAGGGAGTAGGCGCGAATCATCCTCTCGTACTCGGCCGGGTCGTCCCGGATGGAGCGATAGGTCGAGAGCCATAGCCGAACGAGTTCGGGTCTCCGCCGGTGCAGGTTCGGGTCCAGGAACGGGTGAACCTGATAGGCGAGTGGCGTCTCGAATCTTCCGGGATGGGGTGCCGTCATCGTTCGCTCTCCGCCTCCGGTTCTTGCACACCGGAGTCGGTCTTCGGTTTCTCCGTCCTTCGAATTTCCGCGCGGCGCGCGGCGCGAAGCCCCTTCCGGCGTTCCGTGATCCGGATCTCTCGAACGCGGTAGGAGGCTCCCGGCGCCGTCCGACGCTCTCGCCGTACCTCATTGTACCCGTCGTCGGGAGAAACGAAAACCCCCCCCGGCCGGCCGCGCCCCGCCTCCATCCCATTTCCGTTGCGGCTGTTCCGGCAAGGTGTTACGCTGCCGGACCGGAGGAAACCGATGCCCGCGATCGCCGAAAATCTGCGCCTCGTCCGTGAAAGAATCGCCGCGGCCGCCACCCGGGCGGGCCGAGACCCGGAGGGGATCCTCCTCCTCGCGGTCTCCAAGCGGATCCCGGCGGAATCGGTCAACGAGGCGATCCGCGCCGGCGTGCGGGCGATCGGTGAAAACCGGGTGCAGGAGGCGGAGGCGAAGTGGCCCGCGCTGATCACCGGTCCGGAGAGGCACCTCGTCGGGAGGTTGCAGAGGAACAAGGCGGGGAAGGCTGTGGAATTGTTCGACCGGATCCAGTCGATCGATTCGCTTCGTCTCGCGGAGGCGGTCTCCCGCCGCTCCGAGGCGATCGGGCGGCGCACGCCGATTCTTTTGGAAGTGAATATTTCCGGCGAAGCGAGCAAGGCGGGGGTGACGCCGGCGGTATTGCGGGATCTCGCGGCGGGTGTCGCCCCTCTCCCCGGCCTTCTCCTGGAAGGTCTGATGACGATCGGACCGCTCACCGGAGACGAGGGAGCGATCCGGGACGCCTTCCGGCGGATGCGCGGCCTCTTCGAGGATCTCCGCGACCGGCCCGTCCCGGGGGCCCGGATGGAGATCCTCTCCATGGGCATGTCCGATGATTTCGAGATCGCCGTGGAGGAGGGGACGACCCTGGTCCGGGTGGGAACGGCGATTTTCGGCCCGCGGCCGCCCGCCTGATCCGGCGCCCGGGGGCGCGGAGGAACGGAGGATCCGATGCTTCTGCTGAACACCATTTCCAGTCTCTTTCACATGTTCCTGCTCTACGGAACGCTGGCGCTCATCCTCCTGATTCTCTTCCGGATCTTCGTGCCGCCGGCCCGGTTCCGTTACGGCACGGGTTCCGTCCTCTATCGTATCGGCAGAATCACCGACTTCCTGGTGTCGCCGATCTACTCCCTGATGCCTCCGGGAACCCACGCGGCGGTACCGGCGATCCTGGCGATCTTCGCGGTCATCCTGATCGGCTACTTCGCGGGAAACGTCTTCGACGACGTGGCGATCCGCGGCATCGGCGGATTCATGGTCAGTCTCGGCGCGGGGCGCCCGATGGCGGCGATCGGGTTTCTCCTCTACGGTTTCGTCTCGCTCTACGTCATCATCCTGGTGATCCGGATCCTCTTCTCCTGGATTCGCGTCGGCTATCTCGGCGCCGGCCGTTTCACACGCTTCGTCTACGAGATCACCGAGCCCGCCCTCGCCCTTTTCCGCTCCGTTCTGCCGCCCATCGGCGGTTTCGACCTCTCGCCGATCCTCCTCTTTTTCCTGCTCCAGTTCGTCAAGCAGGGGATCTGGATGATCTTCATCCGCGGATAGGGTATATTCGGCCGGGGATCGATCCCGCCGCCGAACCCCGATTTTCCTTGGAAGGAAGCGGGGGATCGTCTATTCTGAGCGATCATTTGAACTCCATATGGGCAGGAGGGCTTCGCCCATGAAGATCTCTCCCCTCGACATCCGAAAACAGACCTTCCGCAAGGCGCTCCGCGGCTTGGACGAGCAGGAGGTCGGCGGTTTTCTCGAGATGGTGGCGGAACAGGTGGAGCGGCTGGTTCAGGAGAACCGGGACCTCCGGGACCGCATGAACACCCTTGAGGTGCAGCTCGAGAACTACCGGCGCATCGAGGAAGCGCTCCGCAACGCCCTGGTCACCGCCGAGAAGGTGGCACGGGAGACCAAAGCGAACACGGATCAGGAGGTGGAGCTGCGGATGAAGCAGGCGGACCTGCGCGCCCAGCGCACGATCCAGTCCGCTCGGGGGATCCTCGAGGGGGTCCGCAACGACCTCACCGATCTGGCGAAACAGCGCCGCGATTTCCTGGCCCGGTTCCGGCTGCTCGTGGAGACGCAGCTCAAGATGCTCGACCTGAAGCGCGTCGAGTACGAAGGGGACGAAGACCTGCGCCGTCTCGACGAGATCCAGCGCGCTCTCTTCGACGAGATCGAAGCGGAGGGGGAGCGGATCGAATCGGAGGCGGTTGAAACGGTTCGGGGCGCGGTGGGGGAGGTGGACGGGGAGCGGATCCCGGATCGGGAATCGGTCCCCGGGGAATCACCCGCGTCCTACGCCCCCGAACCCGTCGACGAAGAACGCTAACCGCGCCGACCCCGCCGCTCCGCGAACCGGAACGCGTGGGGACCGGCCTGTCGATCGAGTCATGAGCGAAACAAAAAGCACCACCGAGAAGAACGCCCGGTCGGTCCCGGAGCGGGAAGAAGCGATTCTCCGTTTCTGGAAGGAACGCGGGATTTTCCGGAAGAGCCTGGAGCGGGAGGCGGCGTCGAGCTTCGTCTTCTACGAAGGCCCGCCGACGGCGAACGCCCATCCCGGTATCCACCACGCCACCGCCCGGGTCGTGAAGGACCTGGTCTGCCGCTATCAAACGATGCTCGGCCACCGCGTCGTCCGCAAGGGGGGATGGGACACCCACGGCCTCCCCGTGGAGATCGAGGTGGAGAAGGAACTCGGTTTCAACGGCAAGGGGGAGATCGAGGAGTACGGCATCGAGAAGTTCAACGAGAAGTGCCGGTCCCGCGTCTTCCGTTTCGCCGATGAGTGGGAGCGCATGTCCGACCGGATCGGTTACTGGGTGGACATGAAGGCCCCCTACATCACGTGCACCAACGACTACATCGAATCGGTCTGGAGTCTGCTGCGGCGTTTCTGGGACGCGGGCCTGATGTACTTGGGGCACAAAGTGGTCCCCTACTGCCCGCGCTGCGGCACGCCGCTCTCGAGCCACGAGGTTTCCCAGGGGTACGCCGACGTGGTCGACCCTTCGATCACGGTGCGGATGCGCGACGCCGACGACCCGGAGAGGAGCTTCCTCGTCTGGACGACCACTCCTTGGACGCTCCCCTCCAACGCGGCGATCGCCGTCGCCCTCCGCGAAACCTACGCCGAAGTCTCCTGGAAAGGGGAACGGCTGGTGCTCGCCGAGGCGCGGATTCCCCACGTCTTTTCGGAAACGCCGCGGATCCTCCGCCGTTTCTCGGGCGCGGAACTGGTCGGGGCTCGCTACGAAAGGCTCTTCCCCTTCGCGGCGGAGGACGAGAAAGCGTGGCGGGTGATCGGCGGCGATTTCGTCAGTCTCGACGAGGGGACCGGCATCGTGCACATCGCCCCCGCCTACGGCGAAGACGATTACCGGGTCGGCCGGGAGGAGGGACTCCCGGTGATCAGCCTGGTCGACCACACCGGGCGATTCATGGACGCCGTGGAGCCCTGGGCGGGCCGGCCTGTGAAGGAGGCGGACCCGGACATCATCGAGAACCTCCGCGGCCGCGGCCTCCTCTTCGCGGAAGAGGACGTGACGCACAGCTACCCGCATTGTTGGCGTTGCTCCACGCCGCTTCTCTATTACGCCCGGGAGAGCTGGTTCATCCAAACCACCGCCTTCCGGGACCGCCTGATCGAGGAGAACGCGAAGATCGATTGGTTCCCGCCGGAAGTGGGGGCGAACCGGTTCGGGCGCTGGCTCGAGAACAACGTGGACTGGTGCCTCAGCCGGGACCGCTTCTGGGGGACGCCGCTGAACGTCTGGATCTGCGGCGCCTGCGACCACAGGACGAGCGTGGGGAGCGTGGCGGAACTCCGCGAGGCGGCGACGGAGCCCCTTCCGGAGCCGATCGACCTGCACCGGCCCTACGTGGATCGGATCGAGCTCGCGTGCCCGAAATGCGGCGGCGTGATGCGCCGCGTACCGGAGGTGATCGACGTCTGGTTCGACTCCGGCGCCATGCCCTACGCGCAGTACCACTTCCCGTTCGACGGGAGCGGGATATTCGAGGACCAATTCCCCGCGCAGTTTATCTGTGAAGGGCTCGACCAGACCCGCGGCTGGTTCCACAGCCTGCTCGCCATCTCCACCCACGTCTCCGGCGAGAGCTGCTACCGCAGCTGTTTCAGCATCGGGCTGATCCTCGACGAAGAGGGGAAGAAGATGTCCAAGTCGAAGGGGAACGTGGTCGATCCCTGGATGATCTTGGAGAAATACGGCGCCGACGCGCTCCGCTGGTATCTGCTCTGGGCGGCGCCCCTCTGGCTCCCCCGCCGGTTCAGCGTCGAGGCGCTCGGCGAGGTGGGCCGCCGCTTCCTGGACACGCTCCGGAACACCCACTCCTTCCACCGGCTCTACGCCGGCCTGGACGGCTGGCGGCCCGACGCGGCGCCCGCCGCCGGCGCGGACCGCACCGTGACGGACCGCTGGATCCGCTCCCGACTCCATTCCACGGTGCGTGAGACCCGGGGGTGCTTGGACCGCTACGACCTCACCCGCGCCGCGCGGGCGGTGCAGGACTTCGTCATCGACGACCTCTCCAACTGGTACGTGCGCCGGAACCGGAAGCGCTTCTGGAAGGGAGAACTGGACGGCGACAAGCGGGCTGCGTTCGAAACCCTTTTCGAATCGCTGGAGACGGTGTCCCGCCTGATCGCGCCGATGGTCCCCTTCGTGGCGGAGGAGATCTACGGCGACCTGGCGGCGGGCGCGCTTCCCGGCGCCGCCGAGTCGGTCCACCTCGCCCCTTATCCGGAGGCGGACGACGAGGCGGTCGATCCCGCGCTGGAGCGTGTCATGGGGATCGCCCGCGAGGCGGTGACCCTCGGCCGCTCGGTCCGCACCCGCGTCTCCATCAAGACCCGCCAGCCGGTCGGCCGGATCGTGATCGCCCTCCCCGAGGGGGAATCGACCGACGGCTTCGCGAGCGTTCGGGAGACGATCCGCGAAGAGCTGAACGCCCGGGAACTGGAGATCGTCGCCGGCGCCGATCCATGGATCGAGCTGGTCGCCAAGCCGGTTTTCTCCGCCCTCGGCCCCGAATTCGGAAAGCGCGCCGGCCGTGTGGCCGAGACGATCCGCGCTCTTCCGAGCGACGTGATCCGCTCGATCCGTGACGACGGCGCCGCGGACGTGACGGTGGACGGCGAGAAGGTCGCCCTCCGCCCGGAGCACCTCGAGATCGAGGAGCGAGGCGCCGGCGACTTCGAGATGGAGCGGAGCGAAACCGCCACGGTCTTCCTGAACGTGAGTCTCGACGAGGACCTCCTTCAGGAGGGTTTCGCGCGGGAGATGGTCAACAAAATCCAGTTTATGCGTAAAGAGGCCGGATTCGAGGTCGTCGACCGGATCCGCGTGACCTACCGCGGCGGCGAACGCCTGATTCGCGCCATCGACCGGTTCGCGGACCAGATCCGCACCGACACGCTTTCCGATGTCCTCGCCGTCGGCGACGGTGAGGGGGAGAGCGCGCGGGATTGGGATTTGAACGGCGAACGGACCCGGATCGCCATCGAGAGGGTTCCCTCGAACCCGGAGGGATAGAAAGCGGGGGAGTCTGTGAACAAGAAGGAACTCGATCATTTCGAGAAGCGGTTGGTGGAGGAGCGGGAGAAGATCCTCCGGGACATGCAGGATCACGAAGAGGCGGCGGGGCTGACCCAGCGGGACGCCTCGGGAGACCTGTCGGCCTACTCGTTCCACATGGCGGATCTGGGCACCGACGCGAACGAGCGCGAGAAACGGTTCCATTTCGCCTCCCGCGACACCCGGCTTCTCTATCACATCGATCGCGCCTTGGACCGGATTCACGCCGGCACCTTCGGAGTCTGCGAGAGCTGTGGGGGCGAGATCAACCCGAGCCGCCTGGAGGTGGTTCCTCACGCGCGCCTCTGCTCCGCCTGCAAGGAGAAGGAGGAAGAGGCGAAAAAGTGAGTCACTCCGAACGCGGGAGCCTTTGGGCGATGCTTCTCGTCGCGCTCGCTTCCGTTCTCCTCGATCAGGCGGCGAAGGGAGTCGTGGAGCGCTCACTCGCGCTCGGCGAGTCGATCGACGTGATCGGCGGTTTCTTCCGCCTGACCCACGTCCAGAACCCGGGCGGCGCCTTCGGCCTCTTTCGCGGCGCCGGCGCCGCCTTCACCGCTCTCTCGACGGCAGCCGTGGTCCTTCTTCTCGCGGCGGCCTGGCGCTATCCCGCCGCCGGCCGGAGCCGGATCGCCTACGGTCTGGTGCTGGGCGGCGCACTCGGGAATCTGATCGACCGGATCCGCCTGGAGCGGGTGGTGGATTTCCTCGATTTCGGCGTCGGCGGCCTGCGTTGGCCGGTGTTTAACGTGGCGGACATCGCCGTGGTGGTCGGGGTCGGCCTGTTTCTCTTGATCTCGCTCCCGAAGGGAGACGCCCATGTCCGAGAGCCCCGGCCTGAAGGGGGAGGTGAAAGCCCTCCGGGTCCCTGATGGGGAGCCGGTCCGTCTGGACGTGTTCCTCGCCGAGCGGGGCGTGGTTCCTTCGCGCGCTTTCGGCCAGCGCCTGATCCGGGAGGGGCGGGTGCTCGTCGACGGGAAGCCGTGCCGGCCCGGGCGGGCGCTTCGCGGCGGGGAGAGGGTCGAGGCGGAGGTGCCGGCGCCGCAACCCTCCCGGCTCGAGCCGGAGGCGATCCCGCTGGACGTTCGTTACGAGGACGACGACCTCGTGGTGGTGAACAAGCCGGCGGGGATGGTGGTCCATCCGGGGGTGGGGGTGCATGAGGGAACGCTTGTCCAGGCGCTTCTGCACCACTGCGGCGCACTGGCCGACCTGGGCGGCGACACCCGTCCGGGAATCGTGCATCGCCTGGACAAACTCACTTCCGGGCTGCTGGTGGCGGCGAAGACACGCGAATCATACGTGGGGCTCGCCGCGGCGATCCGGGACCGAGAGGTGGAGCGTCGTTATCAGGCGGTGGTTTGGGGGGGGACGCCGGAGGAGGGGACCATCGAGGCTTCCCTCGGTCGGTCGAAAAAGGACCGGCGGAAGATCGCCGTGCTCGCCGAGGGGAAGAGGGCACTCTCTCGGTTTACAACGAGGGAGCGGTTCCGGTATGCCTCTTGGATCGAGGTGAGGCTGGAGACGGGCCGTACCCACCAGATCCGGGTGCACTTCGCCCACACCGGGCATCCGGTGTTCGGCGACCCGGTCTACGGAGGGAGGCGGAAGGCGCTCCGGGGAATCGCGTCGGATAGGCGGCGCTCGGCGGCGCGGGCGCTCGCCCGCATCGATCGGCAGGCGCTGCACGCCTGGCGCCTGCGTTTTCGACATCCGCGGACGGGCGAGGCGCTCTCTTTCACGGCCGAGCCGCCGGAGGACATGCGCGGGCTGTTGGCTTTTTTACGGGAGGACGACCGGGCTCCGGGGGGCGCCGGTGACCGGACCGGAAATGATTTCCTTACGAGCAGGAGGGAGAGCAAGTGAATCTGAAGCGACGCGAAGTGGGAGACGTGATCATACTCGAGCTGTCCGGCAAGCTGATGGGCGGGCCCGACGCGGCGCTCTTCCACGACACGATCAAGGATCTGTTGACGAGCGATAGGAAAAAGATCGTCGTGAACCTCAGTTCGCTGAACTGGATCAACTCCACCGGCCTCGGGATTCTGATCTCCGGCTATACGTCGGTGAAGAACGCCGGCGGGCAGCTGAAGCTGACCAGCGTGGCGGAGCGGGTGCAGTCGATTTTCATGATCACCAAGCTCGCGACGGTGTTCGAGAGCTATCCCAACGAGGACGAGGCGGTGGCCAGCTTCGGCGGCGAGTGATTCCATGGAGCAAACCGAATCTTCGGGGCGGGTGGACCTTTCCGTTCCGAGCCTGATGGACTATCTGTCCGTGATCGACGCGGTGTCCGAGGAGATCACGGGACGCCTGGGCTTGGACGAGGATGTTCGAAACGCCGTCAACAACTCGGTGATCGAGGCGGCCACCAACGCGATCGAGCATGGGAACCATCAGGACGTGCGGAAAAGGGTCCGGGTTCGGTTCCTCGCCTCATCGGAGAGGATCGAAGTCGACGTGAGCGACGAGGGCACCGGTTTCGATCCGGGCCTGCTCGAGGACCCGGTTCTACAGGAAAACCTGATGCGGGTTCGCGGGCGGGGCATCTTCATCATGAGGAGCTACATGGACGACGTGGCCTTCCGGTTCGAACCGGCCCGGGGCACGACCGTGCACATGATGAAGAAGCTGAGATAATCCCGCCCGGGAACCGAACGGTCCCGGGGCGCGTATTCCGCTCGGAAGGAGGCCCGGCCCCGATCGAGCCGCTCGGGCGGCACCCGATCGCCGCCGGCGCATGGACATGGACTGGACCCTTTTCGGCGCGACACTTTACCTCGCCTGCGGCGGCGCCGTCTTCCTGATCGGCGTCCTGATCCTTCATGAGAACGCCGGGAGCCGTCTCCACCGGATCTCGGCGGCGATGCTCTTCTTCGGCGGATTCGGCCCGGTCCTGCTGGGGCTCGGCCGGCTCCTCTCCCTCGGCGGCGCCTCCTCCATCGCCGCGCCGGACCTGATCGTCGCCTTCTCTTATATCTGGGAGCTCTTCTTCCCTTCCCTCCTCCTCTTCGCCCTCGTCTTTCCCAAGGAACGGGCGGTGCTCCGCCGGGTGAGAGGGCTCTGGTGGATGCTCTACATCCCCTATCTCTTTCACGTCGCCTTCGTGCTCCTCCTCGGCGGGACGGGCGCGGCGATCGCCGATTTCGATGTCAGAGCGCCGATGGGTTCCACCGGAGGGATCGGTTCACTCGTAAACCTCATCGCCGGTCTCTTCGGCGTCGCCGTGCGCCAACTGGCGCGCGTCCACATCCGCTTCTTCTCCTTCGTCGACCTGGTCACCATCTTCCTCGCCATCGCGCTACTCGCCGGCAGCGCCCGGCGCACGCGGGCGCCCAAGATCCGGCGCCAGCTCCGGGCGATCCTCTTCGGCCTCGGCTCCTGCGTCGGCATTTACGCCGTCGCCGTCCCGTTGCCGACGCTCTTCCGCGTCGACACTCCGGAGGCGCTCCGCGGGATCCTCCTCACCGCTTCTCTCGTTCTGGGCACCGGATCGATCGCCTGGGCGGTCGTCCGCACCAGCTTCCTCGACCTGGGCGCCGTCATCCGCCGGGCGATTCTCTTCTCCGGCACTTCGGGCGTGATGGTGCTCGTGTTCTTTCTCACCGCGCGCCAGATCGACGACAGCCTGATCCGGCAGACCGGCCGGGACGTGCCGATCTTCCAGACTCTCTTTCTTGTGCTGGCGGTCGTCTTTTTTCAACCGATCATGGGGAGGATCGAGCAGAGCGTGGACCACATCGTGTCGGGAGACCGGGCGGCGCACCGGGTGGTGCTCCGGCGGCTGGGGCGGGAACTGACCGCCATCCTCGATCTCGATCGCCTCGCCGAGACGGTCGGCCGGAGCATCCGCGACGCGCTCGCTTTGGAGAGCGTGCGGCTCCTCCTCCGGCAGCGGGGCGGGGGCTACACCGTCGCCGGCGGCGACGGAAACGGCGGCGGGGCGCTCGCCGACGATCATCCCCTCATGGATCGCATTTCCCGGCTTCACGAGCCGTCGCGCGCCGCCGACCTTCTCGGAGAGATCGGCGACGAGGACGCGCGGAGCGAGGCGGAGGAGGCGGTCCGTCGTCTCGGCGCTCGGCTGATCGTGCCGATCCAGCTTCCCGACGACGGCGGCTGTATCGGTTTTCTCGCGCTGGGGCCGAAGGTGACCGGCGGGCGTTTCAACGCCGAGGACGCGATGCTTCTCTCGATCCTCTCCACCCAGGTGGGGATCGCGGTGCGAAACGCGGCGATGCACGAGGAGGCGGTGGCGCGGCGGATCGTCGACGAGGAACTGGCGCTCGCGCGCTCCATCCAGGAATCGATCGTGCCGCGCCGCAGCTTGGCCGTTCCGGGCGTCGACGTAGCCGCCCTCAACCTGCCGAGCCGCCAGGTCGGCGGCGACTATTACGACCTGATCCCCATCGACGGCGGCGGGCTCGGAATCGCCGTCGGCGACGTCTCCGGCAAGGGGGTCCCGGCCGCGCTGTTGATGTCCATGCTCCACGCGGCCCTGCACGTGCAGATCAACGGCTCCTTCGAGACGGGAAGGCTGATGGAGAGGCTGAACCGGATCCTCTTCCAGTCCACATCGACGGAGCAGTTCGCCACCTTTTTCTTCGGCGTGTATGAACCGGCGGGGGGCGCTTTCCGTTACACCAATGGCGGGCATAACTACCCGGTGCTGCTGAAGGAGGACGGGCGAATCGTCTCCCTCCGCGAAGGGGGCTTGGTGCTCGGTTTCAGCGACGGGATCCGTTACGACCAGGCGCGTGTCGTTCTCGAACCGGGAGACCTGGCCGTGTTCTACTCGGACGGAGTGACCGAGCAGGAGGGAGAGGGGGAGGAGCAGTTCGGCGAGGAGCGGCTCTTCGAAACGGTGCGGCGCCATCGCCGCGAGAAGGCGGGCAGGATCGTGCAGGAGGTGGTGGACGGCGTGGCGCGTTTCGCCGGCACCGACCGTTTCGCCGACGACTTCACGCTGATCGTGCTCCGCGCGAGCGGGGAGGGAGGAGCGTGACGGCGGCGCTGGAATGGCGGGATGTCTCCAAGAGGTACGGTGCCGTCCGGGCGTTGGACCGTCTTTCGTTGGAGGTCCGGCCGGGCGAGGTTTTCGGTTTCCTCGGTCCGAACGGCGCGGGGAAGACGACGGCGATCCGGATCGCGGCGGGGCTGCTCCGTACGGACGAGGGAGAGGTCTTTCTCGGCGGCGCGCCGGCGGGTCGGCCCGAGAGCCGCCGGCGGGTCGGCTACCTGCCCGAGGACATTCGACTCCCCGCGCGGCATCGCCTCGGCGAGTGGCTCGCCTGTCAGCTCCGTCTCCGCGGCGTAGACGGGGCGCGGATCCCCGCCGTCGCCGAGAGGGTCGGCCTCGCCGGGAGGCTCGACACCGAGACGGGCGCCCTCTCCAAGGGGATGCGCCGCCGCGCCGGCCTGATGCTGATGATCGCCGTCGACCCCGCGCTCTGGCTCCTCGACGAGCCGACCGCCGACCTGGACGTGCCGGGCCGCGAGCTGGTGGAGAACGTGATTCTCGAGGCGCGTTCCCGCGGCGCGTCCTTCTTCCTCTCCTCTCACATCCTTTCCGAGGTGGAGCGGGTGTGCGACCGGGTCGGCTTGATCGAGAGGGGGCGACTGGCGCGGACCGCGGCGCCGGCGGAGCTTCTCCCCGCCCCCTTTCTGGTGGACGCCACTTTCCATGAAACGCCGCCGGAGCCGGAACGGCTCCTCGAGGGACGAACGTTCGTGGAGGACCGGGAAGCGCGGCGGATTCGCGTCTTCGTGCGGGACCGGGAGGATGGGGACCGGGTGCTCCGCCTCTTCGAGGAGGCGGGCTCCGTGGTGCGGCAGAGCACGTTCCGGAGCGCTTCGCTCCGCGACTCGATCCGGGGGCTTCTGTCGTGAGGGCGATGATCCGCGACACCTGGCTCACCTTCCGGCGCGGCGGCGGCTTCATCTTCACGATGCTCTTTTTTCTTTTCCTTTTGATGCTGATCGCCGGGGCGCTCTATCTGGGAGGAGATTTCTACGTCAACGGCCGCGCGGTGGCGCTGGACGAACGCGCGCGGGCCGGCTTCGCCGCCGCCGCGACGATGCGCTCGGCGAACCTCTTCGCCATGCTCCTCATCCTCTTCCACGGCGGCGGCCTGGTTCTTCGGGGCGTCGAGCGGGGGAGCGCCGCCTTCGACCTGACCGCTCCCCTCTCCAGGGAACGCTATCTCCTCGGCCGGCTCCTCGGCCTTCTGACGATCCTCGCGGCGATCCAGGGGGTGGCGGTCCTCCTCGTCGAGGCGGTGTGGGCTGCGAAGCTGGGAGAGGCGCGTCCCGCCCTCTTCGCCGGGCTCTTCCCGCTCCTCCTCGCCCAGGCGCTCTTCGCCGTCATGGTCATCCTCTTCCGGCTCGCGGCGGCGGGTGGTTGGGCGGGGATGGCCGCCCTCCTCGTCTACGCGGCCGGATGGTTCTTCTCACTCGATATCCTCGAGACTTATCTCTGGGACACCGGCGAGCCGGGCGCGGGCGGCGGTTGGTTGATCGGCGCGCTCGGTCCCTATCTGGTCGGGGAACCGGCGGGGTTCCGCGCGGCGCTCGCGCGGGCGGTGGTTCGCTTCTTCCCGCCGGCGGCGAACGCGGCGAGCGTGGGGATCGACGCGGCGCTCGGCCGCCCCGTCTACCCGCGGGGCGATTGGTGGTCCCTGCCGATCACCGCCGCCTGGACCGGGATCATCGGGTACGCGGCGCTCCGCGTCTTCCGGCGAAAGGATCTTTGACGTGGCGGTCGTGATCGGCATCGACCTGGGCGACCGGCGCGTGGGGGTCTCCGTCAGCGACCCGACGGGGACGATCGCTTTTCCCCTTCCGGTGCTGGACGGCTCCGACCGCCCCGCCCTTCTTCGCGCGATCGAGGATCTGGTGAAGGAGAGGGGGGCGGAGCGCGTGGTGATCGGCCTTCCCCGGAACATGAACGGCTCCCTCGGCGAGAGGGCGGAGATCACCCTCGCCTTCCGCGAGGAACTGGCGGCGCGGATCGACGTGCCGGTGGACACCTGGGACGAGAGGCTCTCCTCCGCGCAGGCGGAGAGGGTGATCCGCGCCGGTGAGGGACGGGAGACGGAGAAGGGGGGGCGACCCCGGCGGCACGGAGGGCGGCCGCGCCGCGGACAGGAGAAGGGTCGGATCGATCGGATCGCGGCGGTGCTCATCCTGCAGTCCTGGCTCGACCGGAACGCCTCCGGACCTTCGGAGTGGGACGAGGGGGGGACGCGATGAGCGCGCGCGCGTTTCTCTCCCGCGCGGCGATCGCCGTCGCGCTGGCGGCACTGGCCGCTCTGGGAGTGCTCGACTATCGTTTTTATCAGGGACCCGTCCCGGAGGGGGAATCGGTGCCCGTGCTCATCCCCCGGGGGGCCGGTTTCCGCGAGACGGCGCGTCTTCTCGAGCGCGAGGGGATCCTCGAGGACGCGCGCTGGTTCTATTGGGTCGGGAGGATCCGCGGCGAGGACAGGCGGATCCGCGCGGGCCGCTACCTTCTCGTTCCCGGAACGCCGGGAGGGAGGGTGCTTCACGCGCTCCGGCGCGGGACGAACGAGGTGATCCGGGTGACCGTGCCGGAGGGGCTTTGGGTGGAGGAAACGGTGCGGATTCTCGCCGACCGGCTCGGGTTGGACGAGGAGGAGATCGCCCGGGCGGCGCGGGATACCTCGCTCGTGAGGCGCTTCGGTGTCCCCGGCCCTACGATGGAGGGATACCTCTTCCCCGAAACCTACCTGTTCTTCTGGGACGAGACCGCGGAGACCGTGCTCGGCCGGATGACCGCCCGTTTCCGGGAAGTCTTCGGTGAAGAGGAGGAGGCGAGGGCGGCGGAAATGGGGCTCACGCCGCGGGAGGCGATCACCCTCGCTTCGATCGTCGAAGCGGAGGCGGTGGTGGACGAGGAACGCCCTCGAATCGCGGCGGTCTACCACAACCGCCTGGAAATCGGCTGGAAACTGCAGGCGGACCCCACGGTGCAGTACGCGCGGAAGAGTCGCGAGAGGCTCCTCCTGCGTGATTTGGAGACCGATTCTCCATACAACACATACCTTCACACGGGACTTCCTCCCGGTCCGATCTGTTCTCCGGGCGAGGCGTCGATTCGGGCGGTGCTCCGGCCGACCGAGGGGTCGAGGGAGCTTTTCTTCGTCGCCAACGGCGAAAACGGGCGGCACACCTTCTCGCGCGATCAGAATGGGCATATACGGGCGAAGCGGGAGGCGAAACGGCGTAGACAATCCCCTTGACAGAACGGTGTTTCGAGGGTTCAATCATGCGGGAACATCGAGTTTCCCGTGCCCCGAGCGGTGGGAGATCCATGGCGAAGCAGATTCCGAAACAGAAGAAAAGGGTTCGTCCGGGCCGGTCCGGCTCGAAGAGCGAGAACTCCCTCCCCTTCACGCGCAGGAACTACACGCTGTTCGGTGTGGGGATCGCGGTGATCCTGCTCGGCTTCCTTATGCTGAGCCGTAATTCGATCACCCTTGCCCCCATTCTACTCGTGGCCGGCTACTGCGTGTTGATCCCTCTGGCCATCGCCCTGAAGTAACGTCTTCGCGGCAGTCGAACGCGCCGGCCCTGCGGGCGGATAGCTCAGCTGGTCAGAGCGCCTGCCTTACAAGCAGGAGGTCACAGGTTCGAACCCTGTTTCGCCCAAGGACTCTGTTTTCAATGTGTTGCGCCTCCTTTGCCGTCCCGTTTTCCCCCCGATTCGTGCGGTTCGCGCCTCAGAGAGCTGTGTGGTCGGGAAATGGGCGGTTTCTCTCGATACCCCTTTGATTCAAGCAGTTAAGTGGACAAAACCGTTGACTTTTCCGCGGTTTTTTGGTAAAGTTCGATCAGGTTTCGTGACAATCCTGTTCATACGCCGAACCTTAATAATCTGGTGTGGTTTTCGGTTGACAGGACGATACGTGGTTTGGTATAGTCGGGAGCGCTGCCACTCTCGCGATTGAGTTCTCCCTTGCCTATACCCATCCGACACCGAAAGGAGGTGTGGGGAAGCTTCTGACTTGGAGAACGTGGGCTAGTGTATCTGTTTTGGTACCTAGATAACGGGAGTTGCTCTTCGGGTTCACCGAAGAAAAATCGGTCGCTGAAGCGCTAATCTGCAGGAGGTTTCCATGAAAAAAGGGTTGATGATCGGCCTGGCTCTCTTCGCGTTCGCTGGCACGGCTCTCGCCGGGCTGCCTTGCGCGGCCTACTCGACTTGCACGGTGATTCTGAACACGCCGACGGCCTGCGCCACCACGGATCTGGTTTGGTCGCCGAACGGCTCGATGGACACCATCGTTCTCGCCGTTACCGTTCTCGACTGCCTCGAGAATCCGGTCAGCAGCTGCGACGTCCGTCTCGAGATGAGCGGGCAGTTCGATCCGGCCAATGAGCTGGGAGCCTCCGGTAACAACGGTGCGATCTGCGGGACGCAGACGGTTACCCAGGCCACCGACGCCAACGGCGTGACCAGCTTCACCCTCACCGGCGGCGGCGCCGGTGCCATGATCCTCGACTACACCGTGACGGCCGAGTGCGCCGATCCCGAGGTCGAGCTTTGCGCCGGTTCCGACACGCTCTGCGTGAAGTCGGTGGACTTCAACGGCACGGGCAACGTGAACTTCTTCGACACGTTCAAGTACCTGCCCCAGCTGAACTCGACCACCGGGTACACGGGCGATATGGCCGCGTGCGCCGCCACCAACGTCGTGAACTTCTTCGACACGTTCAAGTACCTGCCGGCTTTGAACTCTGTCGCGGCGTGCCCCAGCGGTTCCTGGACGCTGACGCTGAACGACGGCGGCATCTACGAGTGCGACGACATCTACTAGTCGTTCACCTCATCGTCTGATCGATCGGCCCCTCCGCCCGAAAGGGCGGAGGGGCTTTCGTTTGCTGTGGATTCTCGGAGTATCGATCCCCTCTCCCGCCGCGTGGGGGAAAGAATCAGGGTGAGGGTGCCTTTCCTTCCCCCCGCGGCTTTTCCTTCGGGGCGCGGCGAGGAATCGGAAGGGGACGGGTTCTTTATCGACGCTCTTGCGGTTTCTCTCTCCAGCTCGCTGAAAAAGGGTCGGGATGAGGGCTCTGGAGGGAGAAGAAGCCCCATTCGACCCCGAGTCCCCCTCGGAAGGCTCTCGGGGTGGGAAAAACTTGGAATGTATTGAAAAAACTGCAATTATCCTAGATGGAGTCGTGGTGCCCCTTCTTGACATGCCCCCGGCGGTGTGGTATCATTCTGATGGAAATTCGAATGGAAGGAGGTGATGCGGGAGAACTCAGACAGCTACTAAATGCGGTAAGGTGTCGGCCTTGCCGCCGGGGCGGGTTAGGCGCCCGCCCCGGATGAAGGATTGAGTTCGTTTCCGATGGACCGGAGAAGGCATCCTGCCGACAAGCGGAACGGAGGGGTGCGGAAACCGGTAACGGAAGCATCGAACGGACTTTTTAGCAACGGGTACGCCCGATGAGCCGGTGGGAGGGTCGAGTCCGAAGATCGGCGAAAGAGACAACTTTCTCGTTGACAAGCGGATGCCTCCACTGGTAGAATTGGGTTGCTTTCGGAAACCGTGTGCGCTCGGCCGTGATGAGAAGTTGGGAAGCTATTCAGGGCGGTCGAGAGAAGCGGCCATGTGGGTTGGGTCCCCTGGTGGTTGCGGCATGCGAAATGTGAAGGCAAACATCCGTTGAGACTTCCGCAAAGGAAGAAAGGAGCAACAGGTAATGAAGAAGGCTCTCGTTTTGGCTGCGGCTTTGTTCGCGACCGCTTCGCTCGCCTTTGGCGCGGGAACCTGCGAGCTGGATCTGGACGCCGTCGTGGGTAACGGTCCAGACTTCATCATCGCTGAAGTCAGCGACTACATCGTCGTCGACATCTACATGATGGTTCCGGGCGTTGAGTACGGCCAGTCCATCGGCTGCATCGTCGGCAACTTCGACGGCTCCCTCGAGTACCAGGGCTGCGTGTACCACACGCCGCCGTCCTGGGCCGCCGTTCCGCCGGCCGTTGGTGAGGAAATCACCGTGCAGGCCACCTCCTGGGGCGGCACGGACCTCCTCAACTTCAACACCCCGATCTTAGTCGCTACCCTGACCTTCCACGCCGCCGCGGATTGCTCGGTCGACGACTTGGTCGTCATCTCGGGCGGTGTGTTCGACATGATGCTCGGCCAGGTGGACTTCGACGTCCTCATCGGCGGCACCGTGCAGATCGGCACGAGCGCGACCGAAGAGGCCAGCTGGGGCGCCGTTAAGGGGCTGTTCCGGTAGTTCTGCTTCGGCTAGATGCTACGAGAGAGGCGGTCTTCGGACCGCCTCTCTTTTTTTTCCCTGTTGGGCCTGGGCTTTTTCCAAATTCCCATTGACATCGATTCGGACGCTTATCTATAGTAGCCACGTACTGTTCCGAGGGAACGGGTGGATTGCGAAACCGTCGAGATGGGCGTTTTACGTGTTTAAAAAGGAGTGATTGTCATGCGCGTTTGGAAGGGATTCGGACTGCGGACCGCGATGGCCCTGGGCATCCTCTGCCTGGTCTCCGGTCTCTGCGTGGGTGTCGCCTGGGCGGATCGATTCGTCGGATTCGACGCGGACGAGAGCGGGACCTGCATCACCAACACGATCGATATGGGGCGTTGGCACGGTGCATCGGATGTGGGAACGGATTTCACGTTCGATGTTTATTTTGACGAGCTGGGGTCTACCATTCAGTCCTATGGGTGCGTTTTCTGTATCAAAGACACGACCCACTTGGCGAGCTGGAGCTGGGAATACGAAGTCTACGCGTCTTGGTCCACCGTCAACATCGTGTCCGAACACACGCCTTATGTAGCCATTCCCGTCAGTGCGAGCATCAGCTCTACGTATCCCAAGGCTCGTTGCTTCATGTTGCAGGCGACGGACTGGAGCCTGGGCAATCTTCTGAGTTCTCCAGTGACCTGTGGAACGTTTACGTATCAGGTGGCCGACGAGGGCTCGATACAGTTCATTATCGATGGAGCCAACACGTCGGTCTTCTATTGGCCGGCGGGTGTGAACGTCGTCTTTGATGAAGCCGGGCAGGCCTGTCCCGAGAACACCGGGACCGAGGCTCAGTCCTGGGGTTCCATCAAAAAGCTTTTCCGGTAGAGAGCCACGAAACGCCGACGCGCATGATGGTTGGATCGAGCGGCCCGCGTACCCGCGCGGGCCGCTTCTTTTCGCCCTGACGGGGGCGCTTGCCCGGCTTCCCGGGGCCGGGTTATACTCTCCTCATGATGAATATCCACCGATTTCCTCGCCTCATTTCCCTATCCCTTTTCCTCTCGTTTCTCGCCGCCGCCGTTCCCGCTTCGGGGCGGACGCTCCGCGTACCCGGCGACGCGCCGGATGTCGCGGGGGGGGTGAGCCTCGCCGCGGAGGGGGACACCGTCGCCGTCGCCGAGGGAGTGTATCGGGAGAACCTGATCATCGAGAAGAGCCTCGTTCTGACGGGCGGATGGGATCGTGATTTCAGCGGCCGGGACCCGGTGCGTCGGCCGACCGTGCTGGACGGATTGGGCGTGGAAAAATCGGTGGTGGTCGCGCGCGGCGAAGGGGTCTCCTTCGTGTTGGACGGCTTCACCGTGCGGAACGGCTGGGTGGACGGCAACGGCGGGGGCGTCTCCATTCACAACGGCGTGGAAGCGGTTCTTCGCGGAAACCGGATCGTGGATAACTACGCCCGATACCACGGCGGGGGCGTATGCGCCGCTAACAAATGTTCCTTGACGGCCGAAGCGAATATTTTCGAGAACAACTCGGTGGTCTTCCACGGGGGCGGGCTCTGTCTTCTCGACCGAACCCGGGGGACGGTACGGGGGAACCTGTTCCGCGGGAACCGGGTCATCTCCGATTCCGGCGGCGGCCTGGCGGTGCTGAGAAAATGCGCCGCGGAAGTCATCGGTAACCGTTTCGAGGAGAACCGGGCGATGAAGCGGGGGGGCGCGGTCTCCTTCCTGCAATCGAACGAGGCCCGTGTCCGCGGCAACCTGGCGATCGGGAACGACTGCGGCGACATGGGCGGCGCTCTCTACTCCTGGAAAAATGACGTCCTCTTCGAAAGGAACACGCTGGTCCGGAACTACGGTCCCCTCACCGGGGGGATCCGAATCGACAACCGAGGGAGCGCACGGCTCGTCCGAAACCTGCTCGTCCGCTCCGCGGGCGCCTGGTTGTTCGTCGACGGCGGGTCGGAGCCCGTATCGGAAGGGAACGTGCTCCACGCCTGCGGGCCCGCCGAAGGGGTGGAACCATGGGCCGGCGCCCGCCGGGAAGATCCTCTCCTCTGCGACGAAGCGACCGATCCGCGGCTCCGGCCCGCGTCTCCCGTCCGGGGAGAGGGTGCGGCGGGATGCTACACCGCGTTGTGCGGCGAAGAGCCCGCCGCGGATGAACCGCCCCTGTTCGGGGAGCGTCGATGACTCGCGGCGCCCGCTCACTCACGATCGGCGGTCTCTTCCTTCTGCTCCTCTTCTGGAGAGTCGCCTACCTGCGGGAGGCGGCGGATCATCCCCTCTTCCACCATCCGGTGGCGGACTCCAAGGTCTACCACGAGATCGCCGAACGGATCGCCGCAGGAGACGGCTATCCCTTCCCCGTCTTCGCGACCAATCCCGCCTATCCTTATCTACTCGGTTTTTTCTATCGCGTGTTCGGTCCCCGCCCGATGCCGGTGGCGGTCTTCCAGATCCTCGTAGGACTGGCGGGGCTGTGGCTCCTCTATCGGATCGCCTCCCGCCTCGGCGGAAGAACGGCGGGCGTTCTCGCCCTCCTGATCGGCGGGCTCTACCGCCCCACCCTCTTCTACGAGACCTTTCGCCTGCCGACGGCGATCGGGCTCTTCGTCAATCTGCTCCTTCTCGACCGCCTTCTCGCTCGGCGGCCCGGAGGTTCAGCGCGATCCCTTTTCTTCTGCGGGCTGCTTCTCGGACTCGGCACGCTGATTCAGGGGAACCTCCTGCTTCTGCTCCCTCTCCTGATCGTTTGGGTGATCGCGATCGAGAGGGGGTGGCGGAGAGGGATCGCCGCCGGAGCGCTTCTGCTGGGCACGGCCCTGGCGATCTTCCCGGTCACCCTCCGGAACGCCGTGCTGGGCGGCGATTTCGTTCCCGTCTCTTCTCACGGCGGGGTCAATTTCTTCATGGGGAACAACGAGGCCGCCCGGGGCGTCTTCTCTTTCCCCGAGGCGAGCGTTCCCACGCCGGAGAACATCAATATCCACGAATCGAAGAGGATCGCCGAGAGGGAAGAGGGGCGGCCGCTCCCTCCCTCGGCGGTGTCCCGTTATTGGATGACGAGAGGCCTCCGATGGATCGTCGCCCACCCCGCGGGTTATCTCCGTCTCCTCGGGCGCAAGGCCTTTCTCTTCTGGAACGACCTGGAGATACCGGACAACGTGGACATGGGTTTCTTCCAGGAGCGAACGGACATCCTCCGGCGCACGCCCCTTCTCTTCGGCGTGATCGCCCCGCTCGGCTTGGTCGGCGTGATTCTCCTCCTGGTCCGGCGGAGAGGGGCGCCGCTCCTTCTCTTCCTGTTCGCCCAGTTCGCGTCCGCGCTCCTCTTTTATATCCACTCCCGTTATCGGATCCCCTTCGCCGGTGTTTTCGCCGTTCCGGCGGCGCTCGGGCTCGCCTGGATCGCGGCGGGGTGGCGGCGGTGGCGCTGGTTCCAAACCGTCTGGACGTTGGCGATTTTGGCGCTCCTCTTCGTCCTGATCAACCGCCCGGTGGCCGGCGAGGGGAGGACGATCGCGCGAGCCTTCTCGCTGACCCAAATGGGGCAGGCTTACGAGGAGATGGGGCGGGTCGACGAGGCTCGGAAGGCGTACGACGAAGCTCTCGAATTGTTCCCGGGACATAGGACCGCGCTTTACAGCGCGGCGCGGCTCGATCAATCGCAGGGGCGCTTGTGGGAGGCGGCCGAAGGCTACCGGGCCGCGCTCCGGGTGGCCCCCGACTTCGCCGAGGCGCACCTCAACCTCGGCGTGGTCGAGCACGCCATGAACCGGAACGAAAGAGCGGTGGAGTCGTATCGTGAGGCTCTCCGTCTTCGGGGCGATTGGGGGGCGGCCTATTACAATCTGGGGAACGCCCTCTTCGATCTGGAGCGGTACGAGAAGGCCTCGGACGCGTACCGCCGGGCGCTGGCGGTCGAGCCGGAGAACGAAGACGCGTTCCGGAATCTGGTGAACAGCCGGGAGAAAGCGGGCGATTTCGACGGGGCGGAGGCGCTCGTCCGCGAGCGGATCGGTGATGCCGGAGAGGACGCGGATCTTCGCAACCGCCTGGGCGACCTGTTGGAAAAACAGGGCCGTGAGGAGGAAGCGCTCCGGGAGTATCGGAAGGCGGTGGAGTTGAACCCCCGCCACTCCGCGGCGCACTGCAATATCGGCCTGGTGCTTTTCCACCGAGGGGACAACGAGGGGGCGATCCGCGCTTGGGAAAAGATACTGGCGTACGATCCGGAGAGCCCGATCCGAAGCAACATCCGACTGGCCGAGGAGGCGATCGGCTCGGTCGCCGGGAGGGAGAATCCCGAGTGAGGAAGAGCCGGAAAATGCTCCGCCTCGCGTTGGTCGGCCTCACGGTTCTGGCGGCCGGATGCGGCGACGGGAACCGGGACGAAGGGCGGGGAGCGGCCGGCCGGTCCGGCGATTCGACCGGAGGCGCGGCGTCACGAGGCGGCCTTTCCCTCCTGCTGATCTCGATCGACACCTGCCGTCCCGACCATCTCGGATGCTATGGCTATGAAGAGATCGAGACGCCGCGGATCGACGATCTGGCCGCGGCGGGGACGCGCTTCGCGCGGGCCCTGGCGACGGCGCCCATCACCCTGCCGTCCCACGCTTCGCTTTTGACCGCCGAGTACCCCTACCACCACCGCGTCCGCAACAACGCCACCTACCGCCTGCCCGAAGGGGCCCTCACCCTGGCGGAATGGGTGAAACGGGAAGGGTACGTTACCGCCGCCTTCGTCGGTTCCTATCCGATGGAGTCCCGGTTCGGACTGGATCAGGGTTTCGACCTGTACGACGACCGCCTTCCGTACCTGCAGGGGATCGATCCCCACCTCGCGGAGATCCGGGCCGAGGAGGTGGCCGACCGGGCGGTCGCCTGGTTGGAGGAGAACGGAACGGGAGCGCCGTTTTTCCTCTTCGTGCACTTCTTCGACCCTCATTGGCGTTACGATCCGCCCGAGCCTTTCGCCTCGCTCTACAAGGAACGCCCCTACGACGGGGAGATCGCCTACGTCGACGGCGAGGTGGGCCGTCTGACCGACGCCCTGGACCGCCTCGGCCTGGCGGAGCGGACCGTGGTGGTCCTCACCGGAGATCACGGCGAGGGGCTCGGCGCCCACGGCGAGGAAACCCACGCCATTTTTCTTTACGACACGACGATTCGGATCCCGCTCATCATCCGCCCACCCGCGCGCGGGCCCCTTTCAAGCGCCGGCTGGCGCCCCGGAGGCGTGGTGGAGTCCCTGGCGCGGGAGGTGGATATCGCCCCGACCGTCCTCGATCTTCTCGGCCTTCCTCCCCTTCCCGACGCCGAGGGGCGCAGTCTCGCCCCGCTCCTCGTCGACCCGGAGGTTTCCCTCGAACTGGTACACTACGCCGAAACCTTCGCGCCCCGTGAAGACTACGGCTGGAGCGAAGCCCGCTCCATCGTGACCGATCGCTGGAAATACATTCTCCTCCCCCGAGAAGAACTCTACGATCTCGTCGCCGATCCCGGGGAGGAGAGGAACCTGATCGACCGGGAAACAAAGACGGCGGACCGGCTGCGGGCGCTCCTGGAGGAGAGAATACGATGCGATCGGGAGTGGGCGGGCGGGGAAGCGAGGCTGGAGATCTCCGAAGAGGAGCGCGCCCGGCTCGAAGCGCCCGGTTACATGACGCGGACCGATGAGGAGCGGGCCGCGGACCGCGTCGAAGAGCGACCGGACCCGAAAGACCGGATCGACATTCTCCGGGAGTATTTCACGGCCGTGGATCTGCTCGAGGAGGGAAAACCGGAAGCGGCCCTCCGCAAGCTGGAGCAGTTGTCCGAGACGGATCCGGGCAATCCGGATGTGCGCAAGTCGATCGGCGACTCTTTCGCGCTGATGGGGCAATGGGAGAGGGCGGACAGCGTCTACCGGACGATCCTCCCCCTCCGGCCCCATGATCTTTTTCTCTTGGGAAGCCGCGGAAACGCGCTTCTGCGTCTCGGCCGGATCGACGAGGCGGTCGAGGTGTTCCGTGAACTGCTCTCCCGCGATTCGGAGTACCCCGAGGGGCACGTCCGCCTCGGCGAATGCCGGCTTCTTCAAGACGATCCGGACGCGGCGGAGAGGGAATTCCGAGAAGAACTGCGCGTCCATCCCGATTCCCCTTCCGCCTACAGCGCCCTCGGCACGGTGCAACGCCTGCGTGGGGAGAGGGAGGAGGCGATCCGCTCTTTCCGCCGCGCGATCGAACTCCGGCCCGATTTCGCCCCGGCCTACCAGAACCTGGGGAACCTGTACGAAGAGACGGAGGAGTGGGAGAAGGTGATCGCGTATTACAAAAAAGCGATCGAGGCGGACCCCGATCTGGTCGAAGCGTATTACAATCTCGCCCTAGCCGCCAAGCGTCACGGCCGGAGGGACGCGGCTTGGGAGCTGTTGCACGATTCGGTGACGCGGAATCCCCGCTTCGCCAAGGGTTATTTCGGGTTGGGCAATCTTCTCCGGGAGGACGGCCGGCCCGCTCAAGCGATCGTTCAGTACGAGATCGCCTTGCGGTATGATCCGAAGGATTCGGATGTCTATTTGAACCTGGGCGCGGCCCATGCCGATCTCGGTATGGTCGACGAAGCGGTTCGGGCTTGGGAGGCGGCCGTCGACGCCGCCCCCCGATCGCCGAGCGCGCAGACCGCGCGAAAAAATATCGAAAGCGCGCGAACGCAGATGGGAGGGATGCGATGAAGGCCGACCGGAAAGCGACCGTACCGGCGATCGTCGGTTTATTGGCGATTCTGTTGTTTTCGTCTCTGGCGGGGGCCGCGGACGATCCGGTTCGTGAGGCGGTGGATCTCTTCTATATGGGGGAACGGGAACGGGCGCTGGCTCTTCTCGAACAAAGGATCGCCGAGGTCCCGAGCGACGTGGACGCCCACCTCGCCTATTGTGAGATGCGGATCCGCAGCGGCGAGAGGGAGAAGGTTCGCAAGGAGTACAACGATTGGGCGGAGCGGGAACCGGACAACCGCGCCGTCCGGCTGGTCCACATGGTCCTCTCCCGTCAATCGATGGTCAAGTACAGCATCATGGAGGACTTTCTCCGGAAGAACCCCGATTACGCGCGCGGATATGAGGAACTGGGCAAGGCCTATCTGGAAGGAACGAGGGTTTCTCAAGCACGGGCGGCGCTGGCCGAGGCGGTGCGGCTCGATCCGAACCGCGCCCTGGCCCGCCTGCATCTCGCCCTCGCCCATCGCGCCGCCGGGGAGCACGAGGAAGAGGAGAAGGAGTTGCGGCGGGCGATGGAGCTGGATCCGGAGATGGTGGTCATTCAGAAGGAACTGGGCGCCGCTCTTTACTTCCAAGGCGATGCGGCGGAGGCGGCCAAGATTCTGGAACCCCTTCGGAGCCGACTCGGAACCGACCGGGACTACCTCACCCTGCTCTCCCGTGTCCTGACCGATCTGGGGCGTCTCGATGAAGCGGAGGAGGCGCGCCGGGCCGCATTGGAGGGGACGACCGAGGAGTATTTGGGCGATCTGGTTTTTCGGGGACTCCGGCTCAGGAACGCCTGGCGGCTCGACGAGGGAGAGCAGCTCATGCTCGACGCGATTCACCTCGACTCGACTTTCCTAGAGGCGTACATGCAGCTCGGGATTCTCTACCGGATGCGGAAGGATCCGGAAAAGTCGATCGAGACCTACACGAAAGCGACCCGTTTCGGCTCGTTGAACCAACTCGCCTGGCGCAATCTGGGAATCAGCTACAGGGACCGGGGCGACCTCGAGATGGCGGAAACTTACTTCCGGAAGGCGGTGGAGGTGGATCCGGACTATCTCACCGGCTGGGTCGATCTGGCGCGCGTGCTCGGCCGTTTGGGTGATTTCGACGAGGCGATCGAAAACTGGAAGCGGGTGATCAGCATGGCTCCCTACGGATGGGAGGCGATGGAAGCTCGGGAAACCTTGTATTACCTGGAGAAGGGGGAGATCCCCCCCGAGCCGGAGGAGCAGTCCGGGTTGGTTTTCCCGAACCTGCCCACCCAACAGTAGGGCGCTTTTCACGGAAGGAAGCGCGAAGAAACGCGGGCGCGGCGGTTCCGAAGAGGGGTCGCCGCGCCCGCGCGTAAGGAGACTTCCCGGTCAGGGGACGAAGAAGAGGATCGTTTCCCCCGCGGAAGGGGCGTCGCCGCTCGGCCCGCCCGCGTCCGGAACGCCGAGGGCGATCTCCGGCCTTCCGTCGCCGTTCCAGTCGAGCACCGCTCCGCTGAAGGCGGCCTTGTCCCGCTCGTTCGATCCGACGACGGAAAAATCCGCCGCTTCATCGATGGAAATGCGCCCCCGGAGGGTTTCCCGCAACGGCCGGGAGGAGATGAAATAGGCTTCCCCCGCTTCGTGGCGCGCCAGCTCCCCGCCGGAGGATTTCTTGGCGACGGCGATCACCGCTTCGTTCCCTTCCTCGTCGATGACGCCGGTGATCAGCGGCCATCCCAGTTGCTCGTGGCTCTCTCCGCCGTGGATGCGGCAGTCGGCGTTCGTGCCGAGATCGAGGACGCCGACCATTCCGCGTTCCGGCCGCCCGTAGACGATGTAGAGCACGCCGTCCCGGCTTCCCTCCGTGTCCCGCGGGTCCACCGTTCCGAAATGCGCGCCGATCAACATGTCGTCCCGGCCGTCCCGATTCATGTCCGCGGCGGCCACGTCGCGGCCCGTGACGAAACCTTCCGCCTCACCGTAGATATGTAGGTCCGCGCCGTCGGTCAGATCCGTTTCGGAGGGGAATCGATCCCGGGGGCGCCCGTAGAGAACGTATACCTCGCCGGCGTTGATTCTCTCGTTGTCCGGTCCGTCGGCGTAGTAGGCGCCGCCGATGATATCCCCCTTCCCGTCGCCGTCCAGATCGCCTATGGCGAGGGCTCTTCCGAATGTGTCGGAAGCCTCGGCGCCGTAGATCCAGGGGAGGGTCGTTTCCGCCAGGTCGATCACCGGCGGCAGCGCCGATCGGGGGGCGCCGAAAAGCACATGAGCCTCACCGCAATGATGGCGGCCGTTTTCCGGCCCGTCCGCGTAAAAAGCGCCGAGGACCAAATCGTCCCTGCCGTCTCCGTCGAGATCGCCGGCGGCCATGTCTCCCGTGAGGTGGTCCTTCGCTTCCGCGCCGAAGATCGCGATGTCCGCCGGTTCCCGCGCCAGATCGATCACTCGCCGGCCCTCATGGCGGGGCCCGCCGTAGAACACGTAGGCGCCCCCGCAGTTCACCCGCTCTCCATCGGGGCCGTCCAGGAAAATGGAGCCGACGACCAGTTCGTCCCGTCCATCACCATCCAGATCGCCCGCGACGAGGCTGTAGCCGATTCCGTCTTTCTCCCCGCCGCCGAAGATCACCCAATCCGCCTCGCCGGTGCCGGTGTGCGCTTCGTCCGCCCGCCGCTCCGGACCGCCGAAATACACATCGATTCTCCCCGCGATTTTCCGATCCGGATCCGAGCGATCGGCGCCCGGCGTCGCCACGGCGAGATCGTCGATTCCGTCTCCGTCGAAATCGCCGGCCGCGACGGCGTTCCCCATGTTCCCGCTCCTCTGCTCGCCGTAGAGGATCGCCTTCTTCTCGAATTGGAGATCGTAACGCCGCCCCTCGGCGGACACGGCGGTGCTGAAGCAGAACAACAGAACCCAAAGCATTCGGTATCGCATGATCACCTCTCTTGCGTAATCTCTCTTTCCGGGATCGGTGGCGGATTCTAGCAGGGATCGCATCGATCGGTCAACGCCGACCGGGAAAGGCCGATCCGGTTTGACCGCCGGGCATGGTCTTTGCTATTTTCATTCACAGAGATGGGCCGAATGGCGTTCCCCGACGCTTCGCAGTCCGGAGCACCCCCGAGGACTGGTAACACATGAAAATAAAAAGAGTTGGAAAGGTTGTGGCGTTGCGGCTTCTTCCGGCCGCCGTCGCTTTCGCCGCATTCGTTCCCTTGGTTCGGGCCGGAGTGACCACTCGAGAGGACAAAGGGCTTCTCCTCACCGTCGAGCCGAACCGGTACGACATGGTCGAGGTGGAGTCGGAAGGGCGTTCTTTCCGGCGGATCGACATGTTCGGCGCTGGAAGGATCGGCGAGCCGGGCCGCCCCGACCTTCCCATTCAGGGTTATTGGATCGCCGTTCCCGAGGGGCACATCGCCCGCGCCCGTTTGGTCGGCGCCGAATACGACGATCTCCCCGGACCGACGGTCCTTCCCGCGCGGCGGGACACGACGGTCGGCTCTCCGGGGGTCGCCGTCGCGCTCCCCGCCTACGAAGAAGTGTTCTACCGGCGGACCGATTGGTATCCCGCCGAGCCGGTCACGGTGGGAGAGCCGGCCCGCTTCCGCCACCAACTCCTCGTACCGGTCCGCGTCGCGCCGATCCGCGTCGTTCCCTCCACGGGGCTGATCCGCGTCTATCGGAAGATGGAGGTGGAGGTGGAGTTCCTTCCCGATCCGGCGAAGAGGGGCGCCCCGGCGGCGCGGGAACCTGTCGGCGACGAGGGGCGCTGGGAAGAGATCTACCGCGGGCTCCTTTCGAACTATGACCAGGGCCGCGCCTTCCGCAGCCGTGTCGCCCGCGTCGCCCGCGACGGCGCGGGCGCGCGGAAAAGGGCCGCGCCTCTTTCGGAAGCCTATCGGATTCTCGTGCGGGAAACCGGTTTCTACCGGATCGCTTTCGAACGTTTCCAGGAGGACGGGCTCTCCTCGGGGATCCCCTTCTCCTCGCTCGAGATCGAGGGGCGCGGATACGACGACGGTCTTTTCGAATCGGGCGGCGATCCCTTCACCGTCCTCTCGATCCCCTTCCTCGAAGAGGACGACGACGGCGACGGTTTCTTCGAGTCCGGCGACGCCCTCTTGGTCTATCTCCCCGGCTTTCGCGACGATCGGATGAAGCGGGACTACGAGGACCGCTTCGCCGTGGACGCGGTCTACTTCCTCACCGTGGGAGGGGAGAGGGCGCCGATGGAGGAGCGCACGGCGCTCCACGCGTGGACCGGCCTCACGTCTCTTCGTTCCTTCCCCGATTCCATCCGCTGGGAATCGGACATCGAGTACAACATCAATACTCCTTCGGACACGGTGGACCTCTACTTCGCCATGGGCAGGAACGATGCGACCAAGACCACCGAGGTGACCCTTCCCGCGCCGGATCCGGAGGCGCCTTACGGCATCAAGGCGATGACGGTGAGCGTGTCTCCCATGGAAACCGCTACGGGCACCACCAAGACCAATCATCGCTACACGCTGACGAACTCGGCGAGCGGGGACACGGTTTTCGATCAAACCGTGATCGGCGAGATCCCCGGGCTGTTTCCGGCCGAGAAGACGAGGGACGCCTCGACGATAGCGGCGGGGATCAATCGTTTTCAGTACGGGGGGAGCCGGTGGACCCCATGGGAATTCGGTACCGGCGCCGGGGGCTATCTGGACTGGTACGAGGTGCACGCCCGTTTCCTCTACCGCGCCTACGAGGACTACCTTCTCTTCTCCAACGGCGAGGCGACCGGCCGCTACCGGATCGAGGTGGAGGGATTCTCCGATTCGGCGGTGGTGCTGTTCGACGTGACCGATCCCTACGCCCCGGTCCGGCTCGTCCAAGGGTCGATCGGTTTCGACGGAAGCGCCTACGTCTTCGCGCTGGAGGACTCCGCCGGCGCGACCCGGCGCTACGCCGCCGCCGTTCCCTCGGCGATGCGGACCCTCTCCTCTTCACGGATCGAGGCGGTTTCTCCGGCGGATCCCGCGGGCGAGGAGGGGACTTACCTGATCCTCGCCCACGAGGATTTCGTGGGGGGTCTGGGCGACCTCGTCTCCCATCGGGAGGCGCAGGGCTATTCGGTCCGCGTCGTTCCGGTCGGCGAGGTCTACGACGCCTTTAACGGCGGCGTGAAGGATCCGGTGGCGATCCGCCGCTTCCTCCGCTACGCCTTCGAACGTTGGTCCACTCCGCCGGGGTGGGTCCTCTTCGTCGGCGACGGGTACGAGGATTACAAGGGGACCGCCCGGAACTACGCCGCCAACCCGGACTACGACAACGAGATCGATTTCATCCCCGGCTATCCGATCTACCGGGCGCAGGTGGAATCGAGCGGCGATCACTGGGATACGAGCGACCAGTGGTACGTTCTCTTGGACGGCGATTCGGACCCGCTCCCGGACTTGCTGATCGGCCGCTTCCCCGTGGGGCGCGCCTCGGAGCTGGAGGAGATGGTGGAGAAAACCATCGCCTATGAGAGCTTCGACGCCGGCGATTCCTGGCGATCCCGCGTGATTTTCCTCGCCGACGACGGCTGGACTTTCACGAAGGGACCGACCGTCAATAGCGGACAAACGCAGTTCCGGGAGCACTCGGAGCGGTTCGCCCGCGAGCTGAAGGAGACCGCCGCCCGCGGGATCGACACGGTGGGCGTTTATCTCTCCTCCTACACGGATATCTTTCATCCCCTCTGCCCCTATCCATCCGATCCGGATAATCCGGACAAGGCGGACGTGGACTGCGTGATCGAGAAGTGCCGCGCAGACGTAATCCCCGCTCTTTTCGGGGAGCTGAACGGCGCCGGCGCCCTTCTGGTGAACTTTCAGGGGCACGGGAACCGGAACGTGCTCACCCACGAGGTGATTCTGCGGAACGGATGGGACTACCGGAACCACGCCTCCCGCGACATCCGTTCCTATTCGAAAAACCGGGGGCGGCCGTACATTTTCATGGGATACGGATGCTCCATCGCCGAGTTCGACCGATTCAGTTCCTTTGGATACGAATCGATTCCCGAGGAGATGGTGTTGAGCGACCGCGGCGGCGCGGTGGCCTCCTTCGGTTCCACCGCCATCGAATATCTGCAATCCAATCTCGTGTTGAACGATTCGGTCATCAAATATATGTTCCAGACCCCCGGCGTGATCCCCGGCGCCGACCCGGACTCTCTCCCCGCCTGGTACGGCGGAATCCCCCGCTGGACGCTGGGCGAGATCGTCGCCCTCGGCATGGCGGACTTCGTCGCCGGCGGTGGGAGCAGCGGGATCCCCCGCCGTTACGTCCTCTTCGGCGATCCGGCGCTACGGATCGACGCCCGCCCCCCGCACTTCGAGGTGACCGTGGACGGCGAGACGGCGGAGGACGGCGATCCGCTGACCGGGCGGGACGACGGCGGCCCGGTGTCGATCGTCGCCCGGGTGCACGACGAGGTGGCGATCGCCGCCGACTCGATCGGCGTCTTCGAAGCCGGGGAGGCGTTGGATCCCTCTCTCTACACCGTCGAGGCGGACAGCGCCCTCGCCGCCGACGGCCGCGCCTGGACGATCCGATACGACGCCGAGATCCGCTTCGGCGAGTACGAGGTCCTCTTCCGGGCGAAGGACGCCAACGGCCGTTCCGCGGAATTCCGCCTCCGGGTGCTCGTCGGCGTGAGCCTCACCTTCGACGGCGCTACGATCCGCGACGGCGACTACGTCGTCCGGGAGCCGCTCATCCGCGCGGAGATCGCGACGCCCGTCCCGGTGAACGAGGAGGATCTCGTCCTCGATCTGGACGGCGCGCCGGTGGAGCCGGATTCGCTCATCCCGCTGGACGGCTTCCATTGGCGGGCCGCCCTCCGCCCGCTCCTCGATCCGGGGGAGCACGTTCTCGCCGTCGGCGTCCAGGGGCTGCAAAAGAGCGTCCGATTCCGCGTGGAGGATCGCCTCCGCGTCGTGGATCTGTTGAACCACCCCAATCCCGTCGACGGAGAGACCGGCTTCTTCTACCATCTGACCGCTCCGGCGGACCGCGTGTTCCTCGAGGTGTATACCGTCGCGGGACGACGGATTCGCGTGATCGACGGACTCTCCGGCACGGTAGGCTATAACGAGAACCCGGGCGTTTGGGACGGCCGGGACGCCGACGGCGACCGGATCGCCGCCGGAGTATACGTGTACCGCCTCGTCGCGAGCGGCGGAGGGAACCGAGCCGAAGCGCTCGGCAAGGCGATCCTCAAACCGTAATCCGCCCTTCGTCCGAACCTCGCGGCCGATAGGCGGGCGCGTGTCCCCTATATAAAGCGGAAGATTTTTTCTCGGAGAGTCCGGAGCGCGCCGCGCCGGAGATCCTTCCGAGGCCGCCCTTCTCCTTTTGCTCTCTCTCCGTTACAATGCGCGCCCGAGGGGTGCCCCGCGCGTACCCCGGGGAGGCGTTTCCGTGCGATTGGAAGCGGTGGACTGGGCGATCGTCGCCGGCTATCTCGTCTTCTCCCTCGCCGCCGGCGTCGTGCTGGCGCGGCGGGCCGGCTCCGGCATGGAGTCTTTCTTTCTCTCCGGCCGCTCTCTTCCCTGGTGGCTCGCCGGCACGAGCATGGCCGCCACCAGCTTCGCCGCCGACACTCCCCTCGCCGTCACCGAGATGGTCCGCACGCACGGCGTCGCGGGGAACTGGCTCTGGTGGAGCTACGGAATCGGCGGCATGCTCTCGGTATTCCTCTTCGCCCGTTTCTGGAGGCGGGCGCGCGTGGTGACCGACGCGGAGGTGACGGAGCTGCGCTACTCGGGGCGGGGCGCGGCGGCGCTCCGCGCGTGGCGCGGTTTCTACAGCGCCGTGATCCGCAACTGCCTGGTGATGGGATGGGTGATCCTCGCCATGGCGACGCTCGTGGAGGGGGCTTTCCCCGGCGTGGGGAAGGGGACGGCGGTGGCGGTCTCCTGCGGCGTCGCGCTCGTTTACGCGGTCCTCTCCGGGTTCTGGGCGGTGGTGGTGACCGACCTGGTGCAGTTCGTCCTCGCGCTGACCGGCGCCGGCGCGGCCGCCTTCTTCGCCTTCCGTAAAATCGGCGGACTGGAGGGGCTCGCCGCCGCCTTCCCGGCGGAGCGTCTCGAGGGGCTCCTCCGCCCGCTCCCCGTCGCGGGGGAGAGCTGGCTCCCGACGGGCGCCTTCGCCATCTATCTCGGCATGCTCTGGTGGTGCACCGACAACGCCGACGGCGGGGGGATCATCATCCAGAGGATGTCCGCTTCCCGGAACGAGAAGGAGGCGGTGCGCGCCACCCTCTGGTTCCAGTTCGCCCACTACGGGATCCGGACATGGCCGTGGGTGCTGGTGGCGCTGGCGTCGCTCGTCCTCTTTCCGGAGATGACCGACCACAAGGCGGCGTACCCGGCCACCGCGTTTCTCGTTCTTCCGGCGGTTTGGCGGGGGATCCTGGCGGCGTCTCTGATGGCGGCGTTCATGTCCACCATCGACACGCACCTGAACTGGGGCGCTTCGTATCTCATCAACGATCTGTACAGGCGGTTCATCGATCCCGGGGCGACCGACCGGCGGCTGGTGCTGTTGTCGCGGGTCGCGACCATTCTGCTGATGGGGCTCGGCGCGCTCGCGGCGCTCCGCTATCGCACGATCACCGGCGCTTGGATCCTGACGATCTCTCTCGGCGCCGGCGCGGGGATCGTTTACATCTTGCGATGGTTTTGGTGGCGGATCAACGCCTGGAGCGAACTCTCGGCGATGCTCGCCTCCCTCGCCGCCAACGCGGCGCTCCGGGTTTGGGCGCCGGGGATCGCTTTCCCCTACACGCTCCCCTGGATCGTGGGGCTCTCGGCGGCGGTCTGGGTGCCCGTCACCTTCCTGACCGCGCCGGTCGAGGCGGAGAGGCTCCGGGGATTCTGCGCGCGCGTGCGGCCGCTCGGGGCGTGGGGGCCTTTCCGCGGCGACGAACCGCGCGATCCGGCGGGGCGTTGGTTGCTCCAGTGGGGGATCGGCACGATCGCGCTTTACGCCTTTCTCTTCGGCGGCGGCTCGCTTCTTCTCGGGAGCCCCGTTCGGGGGGCGGTTCTTCTCGGCGTCGCCGCGGCGGGCGGGGCGGCGCTTTTCCGTTTCGCGGCGCGGGAGAGGTGGAGCGAATGAAGAAGAACGTGACGCGCGTGATCGGCCTGAACTCGGGGACGTCGATGGACGGCGTGGACGCGGCGCTTGTCGAGATCCGCGGCGCCGGTCCCGGCCTAAGCGCGCGGGTCGTCGATTTCCGGCACGAAGCGATTCGCAAGGGGGACCGGGAGCGGCTCCTTCGGGCCGCGGGACGCGGGGCGAGGGAGGCGGAGGAGAGGGCGCGGCTGCACGCGCGGGTCGGAGAACTCTTCGCCCGAGCGGCGCTCCGCCTCGCCGAGAGGAACGGCGGTATCGGGACGATCGACCTGATCGGTAGCCACGGACAGACATTGCTCCACCTCCCCGCGCGGCGGGAGGGCGCTTCGGTGCAGATCGGAGACGGCGCGGTGATCGCCGCGCGGACCGGCACGGCGACGGTGTTCGACTTCCGCGCCGCCGACGTCGCCGCGGGCGGTGAGGGAGCGCCTCTCCTGCCGCTCACCGACTGGCTCCTCTTCCGTTCTCCCCGGCGGGACCGCGTGCTTCTGAATATCGGCGGCATCGCGAACTTCACGCTTCTCCCGGCGGGGTGCTCCCTGGAGGAGGTGGTCGCTTTCGACACAGGCCCGGGGAACGCACTGATCGACCGGATCGCGCGCCTCGCGTCGGGAGGAAAGAGGCGTTTCGACCCGGGCGGCGCCGGCGCGGCGCGCGGCATCGTGGATCGAGAGACGCTGGCCCGCCTCATGCGCCACCCTTTCCTCCGGCGGCGCCCCCCCAAGTCGACCGGGACGTCGGTCTTCGGCGACGCGATGGCGGGGGAGCTGTGGGAGGCGGGGAGGAAAAAGGGGCTCGGCGCGGAGGGCATTCTCGCCACGGCGACAGCCTTCACCGCCCGGAGCGCGGCGGAGGCGATCGCGGCGCGCGCCGCGCCGGACGCGGAGGTTTACGTATGCGGCGGCGGCGCGCGAAACCGCACACTCGCCGCCATGATCGCCGATGGGATCGCCCCGCGGCCGCTTCTCCCCTTCGAGAAACTGGGGGTCGACCCGGACGCGCGGGAGGCGGTCGGTTTCGCCCTGCTGGCGGGTGAGTTCGTCGCCGGAAACCGCTATGATCTCGGCGGCATCACGGGGTCCCGAGGCGCGCCCCTCCTCGGCGTCCTCGCCCCGGGATCGCGCCCCTTCCGAATAGTTTGGAGAAAGGAAAAGGACGCATGAAGTTTTTGCCCCGCCGCGCGCTCCGCGCCGCCGCTCTTCCGGCGATTCTCCTTCTGCTCTCCTGCGCCCCCCGCCCACCGGTTCAACCCGGAGCGGTTCCGGCGGAGAGGGGGCGGGGGCGGGCGCCGGGGCTGCCGGTGCCTCCCCTGCGGGTGGCGCTTCTCGTGGACGTTCCCTCTCTCGAGTTCGGCTCGGCGCGGGGAGGGACGCTCCGCTGGTCCGGCGGCGAGCGTCCGGTCGATCCGGGCGAGACCCTCCGCTTCGAGCCGGGCGCGTCGGGCGGCATCGTGCTCATGGAAGAGGCGGGGGGGATGTGGATCGAGGGGGCGGCCACCTTCATCCCCCATGGGGGGGAGCCTTTCCTCCTCGCGGGGAAGCCGTACGGCGGCACTCTCGTGGCGGTCCCTTCGCCGACCGGGATCTCGGCGGTGAACGGAATCGGCATGGAGGACTACCTGCGCGGAGTCGTCCCCTGGGAGATCGGTTGGCTTCCGGAGGAGAAGATCGAGGCGCTCAAGGCGCAGGCGGTGGCGGCGCGCACCTACGCGCTCTCGCGGTTGGGAAGGGAGGGGGAGCCCTGGGACCTGGTCGCCGACGAGGGGGACCAGGTGTATCGCGGACTGGAGAGGACCGACCCCGTGGTGGATCGCGCGATCCGCGAAACGGCGGGGGTGGTCGCCGTGTTCCGCGGCAAGCTGATCCGCGCCTACTACTCCTCCACCTGCGGCGGCCGCACGGCGCCGTTGGAAGAGGTCTGGTTCGACAGGGAGGGGGCGCCCTACCTGCGGGGCGCCGGAGACGGCCCCGGCGGTGGGATCGATCCCTCCCGTTCGTTCTGCCGCGAGTCGCCGCACTTCCGTTGGGTCGAGCATTGGTCCGGCTCCGAGGCGGTCGCCGGAATCATCCGCCGTCTCGCCGCGGAGAAGAAGCTCGACGCCGGGAGGCTCGGGCGGCTCCGGGACGTCCGTGTGGAAAAGAAGGGGCGATCGGGGCGTGTGCTCTCGGTTCTCTTCCGCGCCGAGGGAGAGGATGTGCGGGTCGGCGGCGACAGGGTCCGGTGGGTGCTCGGACGCCCGCAAGGAGGGGGCATTCTCCGGAGCACCTGGTTTGATCTGGAAGTGAAGCGGGAAGGGGGCCTCGTGACGGAGATCCGAGCCGAGGGGCGCGGCTTCGGCCACGGGATCGGCATGTGCCAGTGGGGAGCGATGGGGATGGCGGAGAAGGGCTACTCCTACGACCGGATCCTGACGCATTACTATCCGGGGATCGACCTTCGCCGGGCGACCCGCTCCCTCCTCTCGCGGGGACCGCGATGACCGACCGCTTTCTGGGACTCGCCGGTCGTTTGGTGATGGCCGCCCCCGCGGGGCGGTCTCTCCTTGTCAAGGAGGAGGCGATCCTCCGGCGGGGCGGAGTCGGCCACCTGATCCTCTTTCGACGAAATATGCGCGATCAGGAGGAAGTGGGGCGTTTGACGGCGCGGGCGGCGCGGCTCCTCCCCCGGCCGCCTCTGATCGCGACCGACCAGGAGGGGGGGCTGGTCTCGGAGGCGCGCGCCGTCGCCGGTGTTCCACCGGCGCCGATGCGGCTCGGCGCGGCGGGGGACGAGGGGGCGGCCGAGGCGTGGGCGAGGGAAAGCGCGGCCCGCCTCCGTGAGATCGGCGTGGGGATGGCGCTCGCGCCGGTACTGGACGTGGTCGGTCCCGGCGGGGGAGCGGTGATCGGGACGCGGGCGTACGGCGGACGGCCGGGGCTCGTCGCGCGGATGGGGGCGGCCGCGGTGCGCGGCGCGCTCCTCGGGGGCGTTCTCCCCGTGGGGAAGCACTTTCCCGGCCACGGGGGAGTGCGCGCCGACTCTCATACCGGCCTACCGGCGGACCGGCGGACTGGGGATCTCATCCGCCGCCGGGATCTGGTTCCCTTCCACGCCGCGATACGGGCCGGCCTCCCCGCGGTGATGATCGCCCACGTCGCCTACCCCGGCCTCGGGACGGGGCGGCGCCCCGCCACTCTTTCGGAAGAGGTGATCGGGGGGCTCCTCCGGCGGCAACTCGGCTTCCGGGGAATCGTGATGAGCGATGCGTTGGAGATGGCCGGTTTCCCCGGGATGGAGGGGGTGGTTCCCGCGTTCCGCGCCGGGATCGACCTCTTTTGCGCAGGCCGCTCCCTCGCCCAGGGGGAGAGGGTGGCCGGTCTTCTCGCCCGTGCGATGCGGGAGGGCCGGATCGATCCGGAGGAGGCGGGGGAGAGGGGGGAGAGGATCGAGCGTTTGCGGGATGGCCTCCCCGCCGCCTCCTCCCCTCCCCGGCGGCGCCCCCCCTTTCCGGAGGCGCGCGGGATCGTCCGGGCGCGCGGGCGCGGTCCCTTCCGCCCCTTCCCCGCGGAGGGGGGCATTCTCTTCCTGCCGAAACGCCTCGAGGGGCGGATCGGTCTGCCGGTCGATCCGGGGGAGGCCGTCCGGGGCGCCGGGGCGGTCCGTGTCGTCCGTTATCCCTTCGATCCGTCACCGGGAGAAGTCCGTGTTCTTCTCCGGGAGGCGGGGCGGGTCCCCGCGTCGGCGGTGGGCATCCTGGGAAGGGGGGAGCCCCCGGCGGGGCAGCTCCGTCTTCTCCGCGGGCTGGCTCCCCTTCCGGGGCGCCTCCTTCCGGTGGCCCTTCTCGACCCGGAGCCGCTCCTCCGCGCGTGGCCGGGGGAGGCGCTCCTCACCTTCGGTTTCGAGCCGGAGGCGCTGGTCGCCCTTCTCCGCGTCCTGTCCGGAAAATCGCGCCCCGCCGGGACTTCCCCGCTCGCAATTCGTTGACACAATCGGAGGGTTCTGCTACATTTCTGATGTTTCGCTCGACGGTGGGGTCGTGGTGCAGATTGGTTAGCACACCGGCCTGTCAAGCCGGAAGTCGCGGGTTCGAGCCCCGTCGGCCCCGCCACCCGAAAGCAGAGAGCCGCGCCGGAAGGGCGCGGCTTTTTTGTGTGCGAAAACAAGATATAGGTATTAACAATACGGCCTCCCCCTCGATCCGTCTTCTCGGAGGCTCTCCCCCACGGCGTCGAGCAAAGCGCCGCGGCCGGGGCGGATCGGGTCCGCCCCGGGGATGTCGGCGATTCGCCGCGACGCTTTTCCGAGGCCCCGCTCCTTTAGTGGCAATCCCAACAGCCCGTGTCGTAGACACGGATCATCACCACTCCGTGGCAGTCGGCGCAGCGGTCGTATCCTCGCGCGCTATGATAACTGTAGGGGGAGCGGCAGTGGTGGTCCGGCTCCAGGATATGCACGCTGCAGGCGATTCCCGCGAGGAGTGCGACGAGAAACGCGGCGGCGCAACGTCTTCTCTTCCGCATGGCTCTTTCCTCTCCGGATCGCGGGGGCGATCCCTTGCTCTCACTCCTCCGTGAATAAGTGATAACAAGAGCCGTGCCACCGCCCTGCCCTCGTTTCTATGTCCCGTCTCTCAAGCAACGCATTGATTCACAATGGTTTGTACGTCCGGCCCCGGCAAACTCGCGTTTCGCTGTGTGTCGGATCGACACATTGCAGGTTGGAATCACATAGCGGGCATCCTGCAGCGCATGAGCGCGAAGAGTCGGGCAAATCGAGAGGAGGTGGGGTCTTGCCATTCGTCTATCTGTTGGTATGGTCTTTACATAAGAGGATCAACCCCACTGCCGCCCTGAAACGCACCGGATGGCACATCACTTGCTCCCCTTAGGGTCGATTGAGTACTTGCGCGGGCCAAAATCTCGAAGAACGAAGCAAAAAGCGATCTCCCACGCAGTCGGCGGGTCCGATGGTCGCCTCTTACGAGATGGCCCGTTCCAACGCAGCGTCGCGTCCCGCCGCGGGCGTTTCGCGATCGACTGGAGGTATGACCATGCGATTCCGCACCGAGATGAGCGTTTGGGGGGTGCTTTTCCTTCTGCTGCCGGCGACGGCCGCTCTGGCGGTGACCCATCAGGTACCGACCACCTTCAACACGATCCAGGCCGCCGTGAACGCCGCTTCGAGCGGAGACGTGGTCGTGGTCGCCTCGGGCACCTACGCCGAGAATCTTTCCATCAAGAGCGGCGTCGAGGTGATCGGGGCGGGCCCCGACTTCACCATTCTGGACGGAGGCGCGCAGGCCTCGACCGTCTTTTTCCCGTACGGAGTGAACCAGAACACCCGTATCGAGGGGTTCACGATCCGGAACGGGAAGAACCAGAAGGGCGGGGGGATCATGATCAGCGCCGGCGCCTCGCCGACGATCACCAACTGCTTCATCCGGGACAATGTCGCGGACTTCCGCGGCGGCGGAATCTACATGGACGGCGGCGGCGAGCCGACGATCGAGTTCTGCACCCTTCAGGACAACTGGGCGGTGGAGGGCGCGGCCGTCTACGTTGCGGGAAGCAACGCGGAACTGCGCTGGAGCGTGATCTGCAGCAACTCGGCGGAGGTGAAGGGTGGGGGCGTCCATATCCAGAACAGCATGAACGCCGTGGTCGAGCACAACACCATCGCCATGAATCATCTGGAAGAGGATCACGATTTCGGGTGCGGTCTCTCGATCTACAGCTCCATCGCCACGGTGAGCCACAACATCATCGCGTGGAACACCGGCGGCGGCGGTTTCTGGGTCAACGGCTCTCTGATTAACGGTGTGTGCAACCTGGGGTGGGCGAACGACGAGACCGAGGGGGAGTGCTGCTTCGGCGATCCCGGTCCGATCGAGTTCGAGGTCGACCCTCTTTTCTGCGACGCGGAGAACTGCGATCTCCGCCTGAGCGGCTCCAGCCCGGCGCTGAATCCCGAGGGGTGCGGCCTGATCGGGGCGCTCACCATCGGCTGCGAGTTCACGCCCACCGAGAACACCTCCTGGGGCGATATCAAGAAGATGTATCGGTAAGCCGTATCCATAGATCTTTTATTCCCGCGGCGGCGGCCCCTCCGGCCGCCGCCTCCCGTTTTTTCGCGTTTCCTCCCTCTCCCGCAGGGCAAACCATAAAACAATTCCTTCCATATATCATAAGGAACCAAAATCAGAGCGATCTCTCCCCGTCTTGACAGGGCCCTGTGCCGGTGCTAATCTGCCGCTTCCCGTAGCCCCTCGCGGAGGTAAACAGGCGATGGCGGACGAAAAGTCCCCCGACATCCACACGTTCCGTTTTTTAGCCCTGATCGATTCCCTCAGACACGCGGCGACCCTTTTCATGGGGGAGGCGGAAGCGCCGGAAGGGGAGGGCGGGAGCGCTCCCGAACCGGAGAAGACCCGGGAGAGCCTGGAGAAAGCAAGGCACTATATCGATTTCCTGGCCACCCTTGAGGTCAAGACACGCGGAAACCTCTCGGATCCGGAGAAGCGGTATCTGGACGATCTCCTCGCGGCGCTCCGTCTGAAATTCGTGGACGCCGCGGAGAAGGCCGGAGAGGGCGCCGGTCGGACTTCCGGAGCGGATTCCGATCCCGCCCGGGAGCCGGAGGAGAGTGGGGAAGAGCCCGGGGAAGGCGAACGGTGAGGCGGAACCCCTGTTTTCTGGCCGCCCTCTTCGCGCTCCTCTTTCTCCCCCGGGCGGGTTTTCCCGCCGCCGTGGAGAAGGAACCCCGGAGCGCGCTTCCCGCGGGCATCCAGCTCGATCAGGTCCGCGACGCCGGGATTCTCTGGGGGGGCGGCTATTACCTGATGGTTCGGAGCGACGTCTACACCCGCCACGTCCCCGTGGCCGGCTTCCCCGTCTCCGACCGGAGCGAGACTCTCTCGGGCAGGCTTTTCTTCTCCTACGGGTTCCTGGGCGGTCGGGGGGACCTCTCCCTGGCGATCGACGCCTACGGCACCCGTTTCACCCCGGAGAGCGCGGAGGGGCGGGAAACGCCTCCCTCCGAATCGACGGGGGACGTGGGGGACAGCCGCCTCGGCGTCCGTTTCGCCCTTCCCACCCCGGCGGAAGCCCTTTCCGCGTCGATCGAGGGCTTTACCACCCTGGAAACCGGTAACCCGGACAAATCCTTCTCCACCCATTCCAACGACGGCGGCGTGATTCTGGCGCTCACGTGGCGTGGGGAGGGATTCCGGACCCATTTGCAGACCGGCTACCGCTGGAACAGGAACGAGGAGGAGGGAGCCCTCCTCTATCCCCTCTTCTATCCAGCCCTCGACGAGGGGGAGGGGGCGACCGCAAACGACGCGCTCCTCCTCCGCGGGGCGGTTGAGTTTTTGGGCGGCCCGGTCGATGTATTCATGGAGTTGTTCGCGGACCGCCATCCGTGGACCCGGCGCCTGGGGCCGTTCGAGGCGCCCCTCTTGCTCACGCCGGGAGTCCGGCTCCATCTCCGCCGCGGGCTTTTCCTCGCGGCGACGACGGAGATCGAGCTCGCGCGGGAGGACCGCGAGGCGGGCGATGTCTGGGATCCGGACACGCTCTTTCCGGATTGGCGGTTCGGCCTGGCCCTTCACTGGCTCGGCGTTACCGGCGGAGAGGATGCGGACGATGACGGCATCGAGGACGCATACGACCGCTGCCCGCGCGCGCCGGAGGATTACGACGGCTATCGCGACGACGATGGATGTCCCGATCCGGACAACGATCGAGACGGCGTGCCGGACGATTGGGACAAGGCGCCGTATGATCCGGAGGACTTCGACGGTTTCGAAGACGAGGACGGCGCGCCGGATCTGGACAACGACCAGGACGGCATACCGGACATGGAAGACTACTGCCCCGACGAACCGGAAGACATCGACGGCGATCGAGACGACGACGGATGTCCCGATGCGCCCGCCGCGGAGGGTCCGATCGAGGGTTTCGAGAGCGGTCGAAAAACGGAATAAGTGATTGCGCCATTTTTCTTGACACGTTTTAGCCCCGCTGATAGGTTGAGCGCGTTTTTAGCCGGACGACGAAAGGGACGGCGCATGAGCGAGAGCGGCGCGTGTGAGTCTTCGAAACCCGCTCGGGGAGCCCGGCTCCCGGTTCCGTCCGACGGGGTTCGGTGTTTGTTTTGAATCGCGGAGAAACGTCGATTTTGAAAAATAATTCTCAAACTTTTCTCAAATCGGCCGAAGGAAGGTTCGTGCGAAAGACGCAGACTTTTTTCGTTGACAACCCCTATAGTGCGTGTAATAGTGTCCGCGATTTTTCCAGAGGCAGTGTTTCGGAGGGAAAGACGATAGCGCGTAACGGTTTAGGACTGAACAGGCAATTGGACTGAAAGGGGAAATATCTTTCGGGTCTCAAGAGAGTGAGGGCTCGGAGGATCGTACCCATTTCTGTGTTTGCAATGCATGACAAAATGAGTGTGTTTTTACGTGTTTCATCAGGAGGATTTACGAGTGGAGAACGAGTCGAGAAGAAGCGTTTTACCGCTTTCCTATCGCAAGAGGAAACCTCATGGGGGCAGGGATGTCGCCCATCTAAAGGAGGGCTTGAGCATGCATAGTCGTGGGAAGGGACGTTCAATCCTGTTCTCCCTGGTGGGGGTAGTGTTGGTGGGCTTGTTGGCCGCCGGCGGTGCCTTCGCCCTTCCGCCGAAGGGCGGTCCCGCCATCATCGACGCGGCGTGGGACGGTACCTCCACGCTGAACGTGGTGTTTAGCGCCGACGTGAGCCACGCCAACTGGCAGCTCACGGACATCGCGTTCACCGACACGAACGTGGTCGCGAACGGTTCCGGAAGTGGTGACAACGACGAGTTCATCACCTTCGGATCCTTCGTGAGCGCCGTGCCGGACAGCGCGGACAGCATCTACATCGCCTGGATCGAGGCGATCGTGGATCACAACAAGGCCTTCCTGTCCAATGAATCGACCCCCATCGCGGTGAACCGCGGGCCGATCATCCGGACGGCCGTGTTGGCGACCAGCCTGAACGACGATCCGACCGACGATGTCCTGACTCTGGTCCTCTCCGAGGCGGCCACCGATCTGGACTCGACGGACTTCGTCTTCAGCGCGGACGTGGTGACCGAATCGCTGGTCGTGGCCGGCGCGGGCGCGAACTGGACGATCTCCAATTTCTATTGGGACGCCCCGACCGAGGCCCAGCGCGACACGGCTCTCCAGCTCCTTCCCTATATCACCACCATCGCCTGGGCGCCGACGACGGACGTGACCAACGCCGCCGGCGACACCGCCAACTCCTTTGTGGCGCATCAGATCACCAACGCCGAGGGTTGCTACATCCTGGACGCCGCCTATGATTCGGTCGGCACCCCCGGGCTCGGCGACGACACCCTCTACGTGATCTACAACATGCCGGTTCGTGACTCTCTGAACGGATCGGACGCCGCGTCGATCGACGTGGCGGACTACGCCATCGGCGGCACCGGAACGCTCGACCTGACCGGCGCGAACCCGATCGCTTCCACGCCGATCGCCTCCCCCTGGATGCCCTGGGTGGTGAAGTTCACCAACCCGGCTGCCGGTGCCGAGGCGGGCGACCTGATCGCCCACAGCGGCGCGGGCGTGTTGCAGAACGATTACTGGGATCTGACCACGGGGACCGCCAACCACGCCGTCTCCCTCGGTCCCATCATCGTCGCCGCCTACTACAAGGATGCGGCCACCGACTCGATCATCATCTACTTCAGCCAGAACGTGACGCAGGCGACGGTGACCGCCGCCAACATGATCCTTCGCGGATTCACCGTTCCCGCCGGCCAGTGGAACGGCTCCGGGCGCAGGTTCGCCCAGAGCGTGACCAACTGGACCGAGGGCGCGTCGATCGCGCTCACCTCGAGCGTCGTCGGCTCCGCCTCGGGCGAGGCGGCCTCCTCGGGGATCTTCCATCCGGTCCGCGACCTGAACGCGCCGCTCACCACGGACGTGATCCAGGTCCGCACCGACCTGGTGCGCGAGTTCTCCTGGTCCGACGGTATGCGCGACTCCTCGGTCGTCCGGATCGCCTGGCGCGAGGCGAGCGGCACCGACAAGACCAACTACTACCGGATCTTCACCCGGATCGGCGACGCCGTTTCGGATACCTTCGTGAATGAGAACTGGGCGAACGGCGTGCCGGTCTTCAACCCGACGCCGGGACGGGACAACCCGATCATCGCCTACATCAACATCTCGCCGGACAGCGTCGTCTCCAACGGCGACATCATCGAAGACGGCGACATCATTCACTTCGGTATCGTGGGCGCCGACTGGAACGGCAACTACGGCGTGATCAACTTCAGCGGTTACGAGCAGGCGATCGCGCTGCAGCAGACCTTCGTCGCCGGCCATCCGAACACGCCGCGCGACTGGATCCCGGCCGGCGATCCGACCTTCGCCCGCGATGACAACGTCATCCACATCATCGGGCACTGGAATGCCGCGGGCACCGCTTTCGACTCGATCTACGCCGACTCCGGCTGCGTCGAGGCGAACGCCAGCGTGGTGATTTACGGCGATTCCACCGCGTCGACCGACACCCTCGCCGTGGCGAACGCCAACGGCGCCGGCGCCTGGTCCCCGGTGGACATCGGCTTCGACCAGCACGACGGCCGCGGCTTCGTCTGGATCCGGGCCTTCGACTCCTGGGGGAACGGCACCGACTCGGTCCGGATCGTGAACGACGTGTTCTCGACCAAGATCGGGACGATGACCGACCCGAACAACGTCCATAAGATCTACGCCAACAGCGACTCCATCGAGGTGCGCCTCACCTTCGCGGGCGCGGGCGACACCACGACCACCAGCGGCGCGGGCGTTCCGGCCTACGACGCGCTGGGGATCTTCTTCAACTACTCGACGCGGAGCCGGATGTGGGCGGACTTCACCAACATCGACACCTACGCCGGCAACGACTCGATTCCCTTCGAGAACTGGGGCGTCGACCTCGTCGATAACGACGACGACTGGGACACCACCGCGGCCGCCGGCGACAGCTGGGATCCGGCCGACGACGTGATGAACTGGCCGGAGCCCTTCGTCGACGAGAACGGCAACGGCTCGTTCGACCTCGGCGAGGAGTTCTGGGATCGAGGACCGAGCACTAACCCGGCCGACTCGAGCTACACCGCCAAGGTGTACGACATCGGCGACGGCAACCTGGACTATCGCGACACCGACGAGTTGGTCTTCCGGGCCGTGCTCGACACGATCCGCGCCTCCACGTCGGTCACCGACGAGTCCCTCCTTCCGAAGGTGGAAACCGGCTTCGCGGTCATCAAGGACCTGCCGGTCGTCATCAACACGAAGGACAACAACGAGAACACGGCGACCGACTCGATGCTGATCGACCTGGATCAGGTCGCGCCCGAGGTGGTTTACGCCTCGCGCATCGAGCAGCAGGATTCTTGGGGCGACGCGGACGAGGAGGCCAACCTCCAGACGCCGGGTAACCCGCTCTTCAAGATCGGCGAGTGGCTCGACATGACCTTCGAGACTCCGTCCGACTCCCTGGTCGACTACCTGGTCGTCCAGATCAAGAAGAACGGCGGCGACTGGTACGACATGGCCTTCGACCCGCACGGCGACTGGGCGGCCGACGGCGGCTATCCGGGCGTCGACGGCGTGGACGATGACGGCGACGGCGACGCGGACTCCGCGGACGCCGAGGTTCTGGCCGCGTACAACACGCCTCTCACCGACGGCGTCGACAACAACAACGACGGCCAGATCGACAACAACGCGGACACTCTCTACGCCGAGTACTGGGCTTGGGACGACGACGAGGACGGCATGATCGACGGGACCACGATCGCCACGGGCGATACGGATGGTCTCGGCAACGCCGGTACCGGTCTCGACTATCTGCCCTTCATGCTCGACGTGGCCGGTCATTACGCCTCCGCCGGCGATTCGCTGGCCCGTTTGGCCGCGACTCCGGGCGGAGCGGTCGGCGATCAGTCCGTGAGCGCCGCCGACTCGGCGTTCCACTGGTTCGCCCTGAACGGCTTCAACATCAACATGCAGTTGGTGGCCAATCTGTACGACATCGCCGACGGCGACACCTTCGAGATCCGCGGCGTGGCGTACGACTGGGTCGGCCAGTCGATCGGGCAGAAGCTCGGTTACAACAACGACTCGGTCGCGGTGGGCCACTGGTACATCCCGGCGGCCACGACTTACATCGGCTACGCCGCGGCGAACCGGACCGGGAACTTCAACCCGGACAACTCCACCGCCGAACGGTTCCAGCTGAACCTCGAGGCGCCGGATTCCTACATCGACACCACCGCCTTCATGGCCTACGACATCAAGGCGGCCGCCGGCATCCAGGTGTTCGACTCCTTCGATTCGACCCAGAACGTGCCGGCCGATCCGGCGACTTATCAGATGGTCGCCGTGATTCCGGGCGCCGAGGACGTGGACTCCGTCGCCTTCGATATGTGGAACGCGACGACCATGACCTGGAACCAGGTCGGCATCGACGGCGCTCCGCCGTACACCTACGATTGGACGGCGAGCATTCTGGGCAACAGCCCGCCCGACAGCACCTGGACGGTTTACTTCCGTACCCGTGCGCGGGACAGCTTCGGCAACTGGGAGGCTCCGGACGACACGCTGGTCACCTACGACCTGGTCTTCACGGTCGTGGACGGCGTGATTCCGATCTCCAACATCACCAGCTGCGAGGTGATCGGCGGCAATATCGACGCCGACCTCTCCAACGGCTGCGAGGTGCCGAAGGACTCGGCGGTCGTCTTCCGGATCGCCGACGGCTCGCTGAGCGACCGTGACCTGACCAACTTCACCGACGTTCCGTTCGTGAAGTTCGAATACCGGAAGGTGATTCAGGGCAAGGAAGAGGCTACGGGTACGTGGAAGCTGATGACGACCGTCACCGGCACTATCGACGAGGGGGACACCCTCGCCGACCTCTACCCGCCGGTCGCCGTGACCTGGAACACCACCCTCCTGGACGCGGGCGATTACGAGATCCGCGCCTGGGCGGCGGACGTGGAAGGCAACGACAACAAGCTGACCACGTTCATCTTCACCGCCAAGGTGGTGGAAACTCCGCTCCGGGCCTACATCGATCCGCCGGCCCGTCTGGACGACAGCACCTACGCGCTGTACGCGAAGGTGTTCATCCACGACGTCGAGGTCGACCACGTGGACTTCCAGTTCTACGAGGATCTCGACGGCAACGGATTGGCGGACGACGCCGGATCCTGGTTCACCATCGGAACGGACGACAACGACGACACGATGTCGGTCGATCCGGGTGGTGACATCATCCTCCGCGAGGGCGTCGGCACGCTCCGCATGGTGGATAGCCTGAACGCGGTCGCGTCCGTCTTCATCGATTTCGCCTCCGACAAGGGGTACATCGACTACGACGGCGACGGCTACTCGCCGCGCGACCCGGTCGTCCGTGACAACGGCGACATGATCTGGGACGGCGGTGTACTGGATCAGCTGATCATCGGCGATCCGCCGGCGGCCGGCTACACCACCGTCAGTAACTTCGACGCCATCGAGTTCTTCGCCGACGTGGACGGTTCCACCGGCCTTTCGTCCGGAGACTGGATCTTCCGCCAGAACATGGGCGGATTCCTGATGGACGGCGCGAACGACAGCCTCCAGGTCTGGAAGCAGACTTGGAACGTCGCCGGCCTCGGCGCGGCCTACCTGGTCCGCTCCGTGGCGACCAGCGAGCTCGGCATCATGGACGCCGACTCCATCGGCGGCGGCATCCCGACCCGGGCGCTCGCGCTCGACACCGAGGCTCCGGCCGCCGAAATCTCGGCGATCGCCCTCGGCAACGGCGGGATGAAGTACGTCGGCGCCGCGAAGATCAACAACGCGATCTTCGCGGGCGACAATTCGTTCCTCAAGATCTGGGCTTCCTCCGCGGACGACGACGTCGCGGGCGTGATCTTCGAATACTCGCTCGACGGCGGCGCGACCTGGGACAGCCTGGACGTGAACAATGACAACGACTTCTACGTGAACCTGGACGACACGATCGGGTTCACCTCGAAGGACGCGATCGTCCACGACGTCTATGCGGACGACACGACCTTCACCGTCACGGCCACCGACATCCTCCTGAAGAACGGGATCGCCCCCGCGCTGGACGACATGCTCGGGATGCGGATCTACCCGTTGATCGCGGAGGACACGGTGGGCGGCGGCGACGCCGACGGGGACGGCTCCGACGGCGACGACGTGATCGACACGATGGACGAGATCGCCCCGTGGTGCGTCTATCTGGACATCGACGCGATGACCATGATGGGCGCCTTCCACACCGACACCGAGGTGTTGGTGCGGGCCCGCGCGAAGGACTTGGTGGGGAACACGGATGCGTTCCCGCACTACGTCTCCTTCGCGATTCAGGAGAACATCCCGCCGGAGGCGGACGTGATCTACGCCCTCTCCAACGGCGACACCGTGGATGTTCTGGGTCCGATCAGCGATGGTGACGAGGGCGTGCAGCTCGCGGCCGTGGACACCGTCCTCAACCTGATGGTGACCGCCGAGGACACCACGACCATCGATTCGGTCTATCTCTGGTACCGCCTCGATCCGTGCTACTACTGGCTCGAGGGTTACCTGAATATCTTCAACAACCCGTGGATGCGCGCGGGCGTCCCGGCGGACGCGGTTTATCCGTACAACTTCGCCTGGGATGTGTCGGGCCTGAAGGACGGCCGGTATCAGTTCGTCGTCATCGGTAAGGACGAGGAGCTGAACGAGACCTGGCCGCCGCTTAACCCGTACGAGTTCGGCCGTCTGACCGCCGAAGCCGTCATCGACACCGCCGGCAAGCCGCTCGGCAAGGTGGCGGCCGCGACCGGCCATTACACCGATCAGATCCTCGACGAGGTTCAGGTCGGCGCCGAGCTTTGGCTGCGGGCGAAGGTGGAGAGCGAGTCCGCCGTCAACGACACGGACAAGCTCGCCCAGAAGGTCTACTTCTACTACGCGCATCGCGTGCTCGACGAGATGCTGACGGTCCAGAACTTCTATCCGTACCTCTCCGAGGATCTGGAAGCGGCCGGCGGCGTTCTCGGCGACGAGACGAGCTATCCGTACAGCGTGGAACTCGTGATCGCGGGCGCCGGCGGCGATGTGATCGCGGACTACTACACGAACGACGCGTTCGAGGCTCTCGTGAGCCCGACCAAGTACGACTACACGATCCGCGGCGGCGACCAGATCGAGTTCGGCGCGCAGCTGGCGTCGACCGACACCGCCTATGTGAGCTACAACTGCGGCACCGCCTGGATCGAGATCGAGGATTCTCCGGACAACGACGTGGACGAGAACGGTTGGTTCACCGCGGCGTGGGATCCGATGAGCCCGGTGCCGGCGCCCCAGTCGACCTGGGCCGGCGTGACCGACGCCTACGATCTGATCGCGGTTCTCGCCTACGACTACCAAGGCGAGTGCGGCACGGCTCTGCGCGAGGCGCAGCTTTCGGAGCACAAGATCGTGCTCCTGAAGCAGATCGACGGGCCGGAAGTCACCATCCACGGTCTCTTCTGGGACGAGGATTCGCCCTTCACCCGGTACAACGCGCCGGGCAACCCGATGAACTGGATCTTCGGCGCCACGTCCTACGAGCACAAGAAGACCAAGCTGTGCGGCGTGGAGTACGAAGTCTTCGTGACCGTCGATTCGACGGATCATCTCGAAGATTCGGTGAAGGTGATGTTCGACGGCGACGGGACCTACTACGACATGGTCCACTACGTCCCCGGCGACACCATCACCCTAACGATCACCATGAACGAGGAGGACTTCTTCCTCGACTCCTTGGCGATCTTCCCGGATTCGATCGAGAACGCCCGTGTGGTCTGGGATTACATGAGCGACGGGGCGATGCCCTACGACCTGTACGATGACGGGCTGCACAACGACGGCGCCGCCGACGACGGTTGGTGGGGGACGCAGATCCGCATTCCGGTTCTCGGTGCGGACGTACATTACGTGTACAAGTTCGACATCGACATGAGCGGCGATCAGCACACCTATGCGTTCGATCCGCGGAACGGCAAGGGTGTCGGGAACGACACCTCCGAAGTGGTGATCCCGGCGGACTTCTGGTTCCGTGCCTTCACGGACGAGGAGATCACGCAGGGCGTCCACACGGCCGTCGCCACCGCCTGGAAGGGTGAGGCTTACGGCACGAACCTGACCAGCCCGCAGGGTCCGGTCTACTACATCATCGATTGCACCGCGCCCGTGATCGAGGACTTCTACGTCAGCCCGACGTTGATCTCCTCCACGAGCCCCTGCGATTCGCTGGAGCTGACCGCGATCCTGATGGACAGCGGCGAGGAGATCTACGACATCCTCGAGGGTTGGCAGCTTCACTTCCAGTTCGCCACCGACGACAGCAAGACGCGGTGGGTGAATTTGGATTCGAGCGCCATCGGTTGGGACTACGCCGTCCTCGCCCACAACGGGTGGACCTGGAAGGGCACTTGGCCCAACATGTATCTCCCGGATCGGGACCACATCGACAACGACATGGACGGGTTGACCGATGAGGAGGACGAGGGCGACTACACCTTCAGCCTCCGCGTGGTCGCTTGGGACGACGTTTGGAATCTGGTGATCCACGAGGAAGGCCAGGTCCGCGTCGACCTGATCAGCCCGCACATCGTTCTGACTTCGCCGGAGCAGGGGACCGTGGTCGCCTGGGGCGAGACCCTCACGGTTTGCGCCGAGCCGCTGACCGCGACGGACGCCGCCGGTCTCGACCACTACATCTTCTACTACGCCGAGTCTTCGGGTAATTGGAACCCGATCGATCCGACGCCGATCGACAACTACGATCTGCCGCACGTCGCGGCGGATGGGGAGAATCCGGTCTGCGTCGACTTCGTCACCACCTGGCTCAGCGAGGAGAGGGACCAGTACGTTCAGTTCATGGCCGTCGCCATCGATTCGGCCTGCAACGAGTGTGACATGTCCGAACTCGAGCCGATCGTTGTGGCGGTGAACGACATCACCGGTCCGAGCGCCTGCATCACCGGGTTCGAGACGGATTGCATGGACTGGCACGCCGCCGATCCTCACCTGGCGGTGAGCGAATCGACTGTCGTCGAAGGCCAGGTCTTCGACTGGCAGGATGTCTCCATCGTGGAGCTCTGGGTGCAGGTCGTGGGCGGCACCGCCCCGACCCAGCCGGTGGATGTGACCAACGATGTGACTAGCTCCGGGGTCTCCTTCACCCACGACTTCAGCATCTACTGCGACGAGGGTGAGACCGAGCAGGTGGATGTCTGGATGGTGGCGCGGGACGCGGATCAGAATCCCGACCCGAATCCGTTCAAGGTGCGCCTGACCGTGGACCGCGACGCTCCGGCGGTGGTGTACGGCCTCGTGCCCTTCGTGGAGAATCTCGCCTGGTATCACGATGACGACGAAGACCCCTCCACGGTGGACTCCACCCTGGTGGTCGCGCCCGATCCGTATACCGGCGATCTGACCTTCCGGATCCTGACCACCGACGATGATCTCTACGGCATGGCTCTGCAGTACATGCCGACCAACTCGCTGATGACTCAGTACGACCACGGTGATTGGGATGTTCTCTCTACGTTGGACTTCGAGCCGCAGAAGGACACCCTGATCGGCTCGCAGACCTACTACTTCTGGTGGTTGAACATCGACGCCGACTCTCTCGCCAACGTGGGCCTCGTGGACACGATCTACGACTGGCGTGCCGTGGCCATCGACTGGGCGTGCAACACCAACCGCCTGGACGAGACCGTCGTCACCGCCGCCTGGGACACCACTTCGCCGACCTGTGAGTTCTTCGGGGACTTCGGGATGGGCGACGGGGAGTTCACCCAGATCGCGGCCGGGGAAGACGTTCGACTCCGCTACGTCGGTAAAGACGTGATGACCGATATCTCCCACGCCGTCTTCTGGTACGTCGAGCCCGGTTCGGGCGACACGGTGGTGATCGGTTCGGCCGACGCGGTGCCCGAGTCGCTGGACTGCTGGTGCAACAGCTGGACGGCCGAGATCGACTGGACGACCCCGGGTCCGCTCTGTCAGGACACGGAAGTCGACGTCTATGTCTGGGCCTACGATACTCCGGGCAACCGGAAGGAGTGCTCGCACTCCATCATGGTCGAGGACAAGGATCCGCCGACCGGCACCAAGCTGGTCGACGTGGATGCCGACGCCGATTGCCAGCTCGTCCCGCGTGAGATCACCGAGACGGTGCTGAACAACCAGACGATCACGTTCTCCGGAACGGTGGAACTCTGGGCGCAGACCGTGGGCTGCGACGACGGGATCGCTACGGTCTACTTCGACGCGATCAACGCCGCCGGCGACACGCTCCGCATCGGGGCGGTCGACTACGGTGAGACCGTCGTGAAGATCGGCATCAGCCGCAGCTACATGCTCGAATGGAACACTCTGGATCTCGACGAATACGGCGCGCTCCGGTTCCCGGACGGCGCCTACACGGTGTTCGTCCACGCGGTGGACCTCGAGGACAACTGGGAGACGGCGATCTACACGTACTCCTTCGTCGTCGACAACACCGCGCCGTACGTCAAGATGAAGAGCCCGGCCGTCGCCGGCGCGACCGTGGACGTGGAGCGCGGCTCCGAGGTGCCGATCACCTCCGCCACCTTCACCTCCTACACGGGCGTGGAGACGACGAACGAGGACGTCAAGGTGACCTGGTACATCCGCGATCACAACGACGCGGACTGCATCGAGAATTGCCCGGACTGCTGGGTCGCCATGACCGATGGGAACGGTTACTTCGGCTTCGACAGCACCGACGTTCGCCCGGACTCGACCCGTCCCTACAGTTGGGAGTGGGCGACCTGGAACAACACGGTTCCGCTCGAGGTCGGCAACCAGTACGACATCGTGGCGATCGGCGAGGACCTGGTGTGCAACACCGGGGACATCTGCGAGGCTTGGGCGGCGGGCGCCGGAATCACGATCAACGTGATCGATGAGACCGCGCCGTGCGCGACCATCACGCACCTCCTGCGCTACGGTTGTGGCTATCTGTCCGGTCCCGTCGAGCAGCCGGAGAGGGAGCGCGTCCGCGGCTTCGCGTCGCTGACCGCCACCATCCTCCGGGGCGACACGGACACCGAGGGGGTCCGCTTCGAGTACTCCGTCGACGGCGGAGAGACCTGGATCCTCACCGATATGGATCTGATCGAATACTCGAACTTCACCTGGACGCTCAACAACTGGGATTCGGACCAGTTGGCCGAGGGTGAGGTTCTCTTCCGCGCCGTCGCTTGGGACGATGTCGGCAACGTCTGCGAGGACCCGGCGACCATCACCCTTATCGTGGATCGGACCGCTCCGACCCTCGAGGTGATCGAGCCGACCGAGCAGATCTGTCCGTTCATCTACGCCGAGAACGGCCACCACATCGTGCCGCTCATCGTGAAGCAGACCGGCGACGATCACGACATCTTCTTCCTCCAGCCCGGCTGGTTCTACGAGTGGAAGAAGTCGGTGGACGACACCACCCATTGGTCGACGACCGGTATGCTGGAGTTCATCTACGACGCCGGGACCGGCTACTACACCGGATCCTGGGACGTGGACGCCGCCAGCACCCCGAGCGGCAAGTACGACTTCCGTGTGACTTGCCACGACAGCGCCTGCAACGAGACCGTGATGATCATGGCGGAGGAGGTCGTCATCGACGTCGCCTCCCCGTACGCCCGGATCACGCGGGCCGTCGTTGAGCGCGTCAACGGCACCGAAACCACCACTCTGGTGACTCCGGTCAACCAGGGTGTGATTCTCGACATCACCAAGGGCGAGCCCGTGACCTTCTACGCCAGCGTCTTCGACGACGAGCAGGACATTCCCGGCTCTCTCGAGACCGGCGTCGATTCGGTCTTCTTCCAGGTCTCGTCGGATTCGAACGGCACCTGGTACCACATCGACGTGGGCCACAAGGACGAGGGCGAGGTCGACCCGCTCTACTGGGCGAAGTGGAACACCTCGGCGCTCTATCCGGGTGACTACTGGGTCCGCGCCTATGCGGTGGACGAGTGCGGCAACATCGACTTCTCCGACCTGGTGAAGGTGCATGTGATCGACAACGTCCCGCCGCGCGCCGCGGTGATCTGTTGGGAACCGGACATCAAGAACGACATCAACGTGACCACCCAGGTGCGGATCTACGCGACCAGGTGGTGCACGCAGGACGTGGACGAGGTGATGTTCCAGTATCGTCGGAACGACGGGGAAGTCGGCGACGGTGGCGGGGACGAGTTCCCGGGTAAGGCCACTCTCAGCGAGTGGGTTACCTTCGACATCGCCGGCAACTCGCCGTACGACGACTCCCTCTGGGCCGCCGATCTCGAGATCGGGCCCGAGACGATGTGGAGCATCGGCGACGTGATGGACCTCCGGGCCGTGGCGATCACGCACACGCCGGGATCCAGCCAGGACGACCACGAAATCCTGTTCATCGATCCGAATCCGCCGATCACCACGGCGAAGGTCGTGGCGAACCGGTTCGGACGGGATCTCGAGCCGGTCCATCCGGACGAGGTGCCCTGGCTCAGCATCACCAAGGCCGAGCTGCTGCCGCCGACGGAGTCGAACTTCCTGGTGGAAGTCACCATCGACAGCGGCGTCGATCCGACCTGGATCGGTATCGCGAAGCCTTGGGTCCTGGTGACGGCCGATCGCATGCGCGATGAGGGCACGGGCATCACGAACAACTTCGAGGAACTGGTCGAGATGGATCCCAAGTGGGCCGGTAGTGAGCTGGATCCCTACCTCTGGGGCGGCTACACCTACATGGGCCTGCTGGATTCGATCGGATGCGGTGGGTACGTTTACATCAACGGTGCGGTGGTCGAGGATAGCGGCGCGACGGATCATGAGATCCACGTCGACGTGGTCCGCAAGACGATCGCCGTGCACGAGGTGAACAACGGCCGCGGCACCAACGGTCCGGTCGCCATTCCGGGCGATCCGAATCTGACCGTGGATATCCCGGCGGGTAATGGTCTCACCGGCGCCATCCTGATGACGCCGACCATGACGCCGGTCTTCCCGGATTGGGAGGAGCCGCGCTTCTTCACGCAGCCGGTCGGCCAGGCGTACAAGATCCACTGGCTCGAGTGCCAGGGTGAGAGCTGCGACGAGTTCGAGTACGGGTACTGGGCGAAGATCATCATCGGTTACGACGAGGAAGACCTCTGGGTGACCGACGATCTCGGCCGGTACGTGAAGGTGGACGAGGAGACCGGTCTCCTCGCCGGCTTCTGGTATGACGGGTACTGGAGCAACGAAGGCATCTCCGGTCTCAGCGTGGACACGCTGAACAACAAGGTGACCTTCTACGTCGAAGAGCTCTGCGACTACGACGTGTGGAGCCTCGTCGGAATCACCGGCGGGCACCAGGTGAACTTCTACCCGTGGTGCGACGGCTACACCAACCAGGCGCCGAAGATCACCGCGACGATCAGCAGCTTCCTCACGGAAGGTGACGACACCGACTACCTCGAGAACGAGGACACCCAGATCTGGATCGACGACATGCTCGTCGCCTCCGGCAACGAGGACGATCCGGATCGGGACGATTTCGAGGACTACGAAGGTTACGCGATCGGGAACGGATACTTCTCGATCGAGCATATGGACAACTCGGAGGTCTCTCAGACGATCGTGTACCACCACTCGACGCTGCCCGAGCACCGTCTGTCCGGTGGGAAGCACACGCTGTACATCCGGTACCGGGACGACTATCAGGAGTACTGGTACAACATTAAGCGTGACTTCTACGTGGACGTGGTGCCGGTCATGGCCGATTGGCACGGTGGCTTCCTCAACGGGCCGTGCGTGAGCGCCAGCGACTGCTACGTCGGCGGCGACGATCACATGATCCAGGTGGACCTCTGGGACTACGAGTCCGGCGTGATCACTCAGGAGGCCCGGATCCAGGCGACGCTGAACCTGATCTACGGTTCGCTCACCGAGTTCCTGGGCGGAATCCTGGGTGGTGGTGCGTTCTCCGTCGAGATGTTCGAAGGTGATTCGCTTACGACGATCTCCTTCAACGACACGACCATCATCCCGCTTCAGGACATGGGCCTGAAGATGGACGTCTGGCTCGTGGACGAGAACGAGGACGATCAGCACGATATCGACGAGTACATGGAGCGGAACCTGATCCAGACGGCCACGCCGGCCATGCTGGTCTTCGATCCGCCGATGTGCGAGTACTCTTCGATGGATATGTGCGACACGTCGGATGTCTATGATCCGAAAGACAAGCTGACCGTTCAGCTGCCTCTGACCGCGGACCTGGCCAGCTACGATGGGCACGAGATCGAGGTGGTGCTCTACTCCTCGAAGATCGAGCACATCGGGTGGGATTCGAACCTGGGTCAGATCATCGGTATCGGCGGCGGCGGCGGATCCGGCGACGATGACGACGAAGAGTTCACGAAGTACATCTTCGGTCCCTTCGATTGCGTGGGCAACGTCGGGACGCAGTTCATCGCCCGCCGGTACATCATCGACGCCATGGCGCCGAAGGTCGTCTTCTCGACGCCGGTCATGGGCTCGGTCGTCGCTCCCGGGTCGGAGATTCCGGTGATCGCGGTGATCGTCGATTCCAACGGCGCGGGGAACGGCATGGGCTCCGGTCTGAATACCGACATGCTGAACCTCATGCTGACCGGTCCGGAAGGAAGGATCTTCGAGTTCAACCCGGCCACCTTCGATCCGGCTGATACGAACAGCACGGACGAAGAGGTCGCGGAGAACGCCAAGGCGGTCGTGAAGCACACGAAGGACGTGGACGTGGCCTACGACAAGGTCTCCATGACCATGATGGAGATCGACAAGGTCGGTCTGTACACCCTCACCCTCGAGGGCGAGGACGAGATCGGCAACAAGTTCACCGCGGCCCACTCCTTCAGCACCGGCAGCACGGTGCTGCAGATCACGGACTCTCATGTTTATCCGAACCCGTTCGATAACACGAACGAAGAGGCTCGGATCAAGTTCAACCTCGGCGGCATGAATCCGGCGCGGGTGACCGTGAAGATCTTCGACTTCGCCGGCAAGCTGGTGAACGACAAGATCATGCTGGACTGGAAGCCGTCCGATGGTGCGGTCGTCGAAATTCCGTGGCGCGGTACGACGAACGACGGAACGCTCGTGGCGAACGGCGGTTACCTCGCCCACATCATGGTGGACGACGGCTCCGGCGTGAAGACCACGAACGTGAAGATCGCTGTCCGCAAGGAGTAAGCGAAACGGCCCGGGGGGGAGGGTTCTCCTCCCCTCCGGCCGTCCCCGTATTCGAGGGCCCTTTCGGCTCTCGAGTACGGGGAGGGCGCCCCGGGATTTCGGGGTCGGCCTTCTTCAGATAGGACAAGCGCAAGAAAGACGTTCGGTCGAAAAAATGGAATCGGAAAGGAAACAAGCGGTGTTCAGGAAAGGGATTGACTTCGAGCAGTCTGATGAGGGCGGCGCGAAGACCATCAAAGATCCCTGTGAGAGGAGGATCAGAACAATGCGGTTTCTAGGCAAAGGTGTACCGTATCTCGCGGTCGTCGGGTCCATCGCTCTCCTGATGGGATGTGTGGGCTTCGCCTTCGCCGACAACAACCATGCTGTTCCTTACAGCAGGATCGGTGTCGGCGCTCGGGCCCTCGGCATGGGTGGAGCGTTCGTGGCCGTGGCCGACGATCCGACGGCTACCGTGTGGAACCCGGCCGGTTTGGCTCGCGTTGAAAAGCTCGCCTTCACGTTCATGTACACGGGGAGCTACGACTACGATCGGAGCCATAACTTCTTCGGTTACGCCCAGAACTTCGGTGTCGCGTCGATCGGCGTCGGCTGGACGAACTCGGGATGGGACAAGTTCAAGGGCTACAGTTCGGCCGGAGACCCGACCGGGGATTTCGACATCTCCGACAATCTGGTCATGCTCGGACTCGCCCGCCAGTTCGGACATTTCGGATTCGGTATCGCGGGGCGTCTGTATGACCAGAAGATCGACGATGAATCCGAATCGGGCGGCGGAATCGACTTCGGCGCCTACTTCGAGGCGCACCGCCGCTTGAACTTCGGCTTGGCGATCCAGGACATCGAGTCCAAGGTCGGCGACGACGATGTTCCCTTCGCCGTGCGCGGCGGTTTCGCCCTGAATCCGATCGGCGACCTGCTGATCGCGGGCGACATGGTGCACGAGGAGGACGACGAGACCGTTTATAACGTAGGCGCCGAGATGTGGTTCGAGTACCACCCCGGCTACCTGATGGCGGTCCGCGCCGGCATGAACGAGATCGGCCGCGACGCCCAGGACAACGCCTACGCCGTCGGCCTCGGTTTCAAGGTTCCGCGCTTCTATGGTCTCGGTTTGGATTACGCCTATGTCCACGAAATGGAAGAGACCTTCGGCGAGAACCACCGGATCAGCTTGAACCTCGCTTTCGGCGAGCGTGAGCGCGACCGGGACGGCGATGGTATTTCCGACTACATGGACGAGTGCCCGAACGCCGCCGAGGACTTCGACGGCTTCGAGGACGAAGACGGCTGCCCGGATCTGGATAACGACGGCGACGGGATCATCGACGAGCTGGATTCCTGCCCGGATGAGCCGGAAGATTTCGACGGCATCGACGACTCCGACGGCTGCCCGGAAGAGGACGACCAGGACAAGGACGGCATTCTCGACATCTACGACAACTGCATCCATGAGCCGGAAGACTTCGATGGTTTCGAGGACAAAGACGGTTGCCCCGATCCGGACAACGATCAGGACGGGATTCCGGATGACAAGGACCGCTGCATGAACAACGCCGAGACCTTCAACGGCTATCAGGACGAGGACGGCTGCCCGGACATCGCTCCGCGCACCGTGCTGAACGGCGTGAACTTCGAGTTCAACAGCGCCGCCCTGAAGGCCGGCTCGGAGAAGGTGTTGGACGAAGTGGTGCGCGCTCTCGAAGCGAACCCCGACGTGAGCGTCGAGATTCAGGGACACACCGACAATGTCGGGTCCAACGCGTACAACAAGCAGCTTTCCGACAAGAGAGCCAAGTCGGTCATGCAGTACCTGATCGACAAGGGGATCAACCCCGCCCGCCTGAAGGCGGTCGGCTATGGCGAGGACAAGCCGATTGCGAAGAACGACACCGAGGCGGGTCGCCTGCAGAACCGTCGTGTGGAGATGTACCGACTGAACTAAGTCGTTACGAGACAAGAGAATAAAAGAGAACGAGGGGGCGCCGGCGGCGTTCCCTCGTTCTTGTTTCCCCGCGGAGACGGCTTAGCGCTTTCCCTGTTTCCGGAGGAATAGGAGAATCGCCCTGGAGGGCTTCTTCTCCTTCGATTCGTCCGTGAACACTCCGAGGGAGGGGAAAATCGATCCTGGGCCGCCTCTGGACGGCTGGAGGGGATTCATGTCGAAGGAAAGTAAGCGATGCCCGCACTGCGGAGGAGAGGTGGAGCGTTACCGGAATCCCTTTCCGACGGTGGACTTGATTCTGATGGATCAAAACGAGACGGGCCTCTGGTTGGTCGAGAGGAGAAACCCGCCGAAGGGGTGGGCGTTACCGGGGGGGTTCGTGGATTATGGAGAGGATTTGCCGGAAGCCGCCGCGCGGGAGGGGCGGGAGGAGACCAACCTGGAGGTCGAAATCCTCGGACAGTTCCGTGCTTACGGCGATCCGGGCAGGGATCCCCGTTTTCACACGGTGACGGTGGTTTACGCCGCCCATGGGAGGGGGGAGGCGAAGGGGGGGGATGACGCGCTCCGGGCGCGCTTCTTCCTCTGGGGAGCGCTCCCGGAGACGATGGCCTTCGATCACCGGGAAATCATCGCCGACTGGTTGGCTGAGCGGGGCTAGTCGTTCGCGTAACACCAAATCGCTATCGCTATCGGGATCGCTATCGGGATCGGGATCGAGCACCGGAACGTGCACGCGGCCGGGTCCTGTCGGCTATCCGCCCGCGAAGGGCGCTGGCCATTCGCGCCTTCGCACCCGGTGGCCGCGCCCTTCGCGGGCACCCGTGGCCGCCACCCCGCCGCGGGAGGGGGAGATCTCGGTCCCTGATACTCTTTTCGCGAGCGGAGCGTGTGAAAAGGTGGATGTGCTATTTGATAAGGAGTTCTGGAAATGTTAGCTATGTAAAGGGGGAGAGAGGTACAATCTAGGAGAGAACTGACTAGTAAGAACGGCGGTCTATTTACTCTCCTCCCAGTACTTGTCCAGCACTTCCAGCGGCGGGGGATCGTCGGGATCGATTCTCTTCTCGATCTTTTGAAAGCGCTCCCGGAATTTATCGATGGTGCGGATGAGCGCCGCTTCGGGGTCGATCTCCATGCGCCGGGCGAGGTTCACCACCGTGAAGAGGAGATCGCCGATCTCCTCCTCCACGCGGTCCGCATCCTCTTCCGCGAGCGCCTCCTTCACCTCCCGCACCTCCTCGTCGATTTTCTCGACGATCGGCGCGGTCTCCTTCCAGTCGAAACCGATGTTCGCCGCCTTCTGCTGCACCCGCCTCGCCCGGAGAAGCGCCGGCATCGACGCGGGGACACCGTCCAGGATCGACTCCCTCTCCCGCTTCCCCTTCTCCGCCCTCTTCGCCTCCTCCCAGGAGAGGAGCACCTCGCTCTCGTTTCTCTCTCCGGCGCCGCCGTACACGTGCGGGTGCCGGCGGCGCATCTTCTCCAGGATCGTCCGGATCGAGTCGGCGATGTCGAACTCCCCGCGCTCCTCGGCGAGGTGGACGAGAAAGACGGTGAGGAAGAGGGTGTCCCCCACCTCCTCACGGAAGCCGTCGAAATCCCCCCGGATGAGCGCTTCCGCCGCTTCGTGCGCTTCCTCGAGGAAGTGAGGGCGGATCGATTCGATCGTCTGCCGTTGGTCCCAGGGGCATCCCTCCGGGCCGCGGAGGTGCGCCGCCATCTCCACCAGCTCGTCGAACAGATCCCCCGGGCTCCTCGGCTCCGACATGAGCGCTCCTTTCTTTCCGCGTTTTCGGGAGCGTAACACACCGGCGCGGCCCGGTCACGCCGCGCCCTTCCCGCCCTCCGCGCGCCCGTCTTGACCGTTCGCGCGGCGAGGGTTTATGCTCGCTGCGGGGAGCGATCTACGGCTCTCCGGGACGGTTGCGACATTACGCGGATGCCTCCGGTGTCCACTCCGAACGCCGGGTCCGACCCGACCCGCCGGAGACCGCCTCGTCGCGCCCTCGCCGAATAGAAAAGGACGCACCGGGGAACCCGGCATCCCCCGGAAGATCGATCCGCATCGCGCGCCGCGGCACGAGCGCCGCGCCCGTATGGTCCGGGTATCCGGCCGCCCACCGGGACGCCCCGTGGAGCCGGCGGGAACCCCGAGGCGTATCGGGAAAGGAGAGACCACAGGTGGCCACCAGACGCATCGACCCGAACATCGCTCCCCGGGCGTGCATGCCCCGAGGAATGGATCTGCTCCGGGACGGAAACCTGAACAAGGGGACCGCCTTCACCGACAAGGAGAGGGACGAGTACGGTCTCCGCGGGCTCCTCCCCCCCCATGTGAACACGCAGGACGAGCAGGTCATGCGGATCATGGGGAACTACCAGAAGAAACCGACCGACCTGGAGCGCTTCATCCACCTGATGTCCCTGGAGCGGCGGAACCGGCGCCTCTTCTACCGCGTGATCATGGATCACATCGACGAGCTGATGCCGATCATCTACACGCCGGTGGTGGGCCAGGCGTGCCAGGAATACGGGCACATCTTCCGCAACCCGCGGGGATTGTTCCTTTCCGCCAACGACAAGGGATTCATGGCGGACGTGCTTCGCAACTGGCCCGAGCCGGACGTGCGGATCATCGTGGTGACCGACGGCGAGCGGATCCTCGGTCTCGGCGATCAGGGCGCCAACGGGATGGGAATCCCGGTGGGCAAGCTCGCCCTCTACACCGCCTGCGCCGGCGTCGATCCGACCCGGGCGCTCCCCATCACCCTCGACGTGGGAACGAACAACGAGGCCCTGCTGAACGACCCGCTCTACATCGGGATCAAGCGGCCGCGCATCCGCGGCGCCGAGTACGACGAGTTGGTGGACGAGTTCGTGAATGCGGTGCAAGAGGTGTTCCCCAAGGCGCTTCTCCAGTTCGAGGATTTCGGCAACACGAACGCTTTCCGGCTCTTGGACAAGTACCGAGACAAGTTCTGCACCTTCAACGACGACATCCAGGGGACCGGGGGCGTGGCGCTGGCGGGTCTCTATTCGGCGCTGAAGATCACCGGCGGCAAGCTGAGCGAGCAGAGGATCCTCTTCCTCGGCGCCGGCGAGGCGGGCGTGGGGATCGCCGACCTGATCGTCTCCGGCATGTTGGAGGAGGGGATCTCCCTCGAGGATGCGCGCAAGCTCTGCTGGCTCGTGGACAGCAAGGGGCTGGTGGTGAAGAGCCGGGACGGCTTGGCGGACCACAAGCTCCGTTTCGCCCACGACGTCCCCTTCGTCCCCGATCTGTTCTCGGCGGTGAAGGCGATGAAACCGAACGTGCTGATCGGCGTTTCGGGGCAGCCCGGAACATTCACACCGGAAGTGTTAAAGGCGATGGCCGAGTTCAACGAGCGCCCCATCGTGTTCGCCATGTCCAACCCGACCTCCAAATCGGAGTGCACCGCCGAACAGGCCTACCGGAACACGGAGTGCCGGGCCATCTATGCCAGCGGCAGCCCCTTCGATCCGGTGGACATCGACGGCCGCCGCATGGTTCCCGGGCAGGGGAACAACGCCTATATCTTCCCCGGCGTGGGGCTCGGCGTGATCGCCGCGCAGGCGACGCGCGTGACCGACGAGATGTTCCTGGTGGGCGCCAAAACGCTCGCGGAGCAGGTGTCCGACGAGGACCGGAAGAAGGGCCTCATCTTCCCGCCCCTCCCCAAGATCCGGGAGGTGTCGGCGTACATCGCCACCGCGGTGGCGGAGGTCGTCTACAGCAGGGGTTTCGCCGGAAAGCCGCGGCCCGAGGACATGTTCCGCTCGATCCAGGGCGAGATGTACGATCCGTACTATTAGACATTCCGCGTCCGCGCGGGGGCCGGGGACGCGTTCCCCGGCCCTTTTTTCGTTCGCGGCGGAGGGCTCGACAGGAAGGAGGGAAGCATGGGGGAGACGGAGTTTCGGGGAAAGGGAGCGCTCGTGACCGGCGGGGGCCGGGGAATCGGCCGGGCGGTCGCCAGGCTCTTCTCGGAGCGGGGGGGACGGGTGGCTCTGCACTACCGGGCGAACCGCGGCGAGGCGGAGAGAACCTTCGCGTCTCTCGCCGAGGAGGGACATCTCCTCGTGCAGGGGGACGTGGGGGAAGCGGAGGAAGCCCGGCGGATCGTGGAGGAAGCGGCTCGAGGGCTGGGCGGACTGGACGTACTGGTGAACAACGCCGGCGTCTTCGAGGAACATCGAATCGACGAGGCGGATTGGGAGGAGTGGCGGAGGGCGTGGGAGAGAACGGTCGCGGTGAACCTGATGGGGCCGGCCCATCTTTGTTTCTGGGCGGCGCGGCGGATGATGGAAAAGGGGGGAGGGAGAATCGTGAACGTGAGTTCCCGAGGCGCCTTCCGGGGGGAACCCTTCGCGCCCGCTTATGGTGCGAGCAAGGCGGGGCTGAACGCCCTCACCGGCAGCTTGGCGAAGGCGCTCGCGCCGCGGGGCGTGTTCGTCGCCTGCGTGGCGCCGGGGTTCGTGGAGACGGATATGGCGGAACCGTTTCTGCACGGGCCGGAAGGGGACGCGGTTCGGGCGCAGAGCCCGCTCGGGCGGCCCGCGTCGCCGGAGGAGATCGCGGAGTTGATCCTCTTTCTCGCTTCGGGGCGGTGCGACTTCGCCACGGGCGCGGTGGTGGACGCGAACGGGGCGTCCTACCTGCGCTGAAGCGCTCGGGGAGCGCGCGGAAAAGGCGGGCGGCCCGTTGGCGGCCGCGTCCCCTTTTGTTATGCTCCGGGCGGGAGGCTTTTGGAATGGATCACTATCCGGTGTGGGCCGAGGTGGACCTGGACGCCGTCGCCCACAACTGCGCCGAGGTTCGCAAAATCATCGGCCCCCAAAGGACCATCCTGATGGTGGTCAAGGCGGACGGCTACGGGCTGGGCGCGATCGCGGTCAGCCACGAGGCGGCGCGGAACGGCGTCGGCTACCTCGGCGTCGCCACGCTCGACGAGGCGGTGGAGTTGCGCGAGGCGGGAATCGACCTGCCGATCCTGATGTTCAACCCGCCCCTTCTCGGCGAGGCGGAGAGGACGGTCCGCTACGAGATAGAGCCTTCCATCGTGAGCCGCGAATTCGCCGACGAGTACAGCCGGTTCTGCCTGCAGGCGGGCGTGGTCGGCCGTTATCAGGTCGAGGTGGACACCGGCATGGGGCGGTGGGGGGTTTTCGCGCGCGACGCCGTCCCCTTCCTGAAGGAACTCGCCGGCCTCCCCGGCATCGAGCTGTCCGGCGTATACACGCACTTTCCGGCGACCCGCCGGGAGAACCTCGCCTTCTCGGAGGAGCAGGTGCGCCTCTTCGACCGGCTCCTCATCGCGCTCCGCGCCGAAGGGATCGACCCGCCGATGGTGCACGGCGCGAATTCCGCCTGCCTTTACTGGGGGCTGGAGGGGAGCTTCTGGGACGCGGTCCGTCCGGGCATTTTCCTTTACGGTTACGTGGATCCTGCGCGCGTCCCCGGGGGGATTTCGCTCCGGTCGGCGCTCTCCTTCAAGTCCCGCGTGGTGGAGACGCGCAGGTACGAAGGGGGAGAGAACATCAGCTACGGCCTCCTCTACACCGTCCCGGCGCCGACTCGGATCGCCACCGTGCCGGTCGGCTACGGGCACGGCTACGACCACCGTCTCTCCAACGGGGGGGAGGTGCTGGTGCGCGGCCGCCGCGCGCCGATCGTCGGCGAGGTGACCATGGACGCGCTCATGATCGACGTGGGGCACCTGCCCGCGGTGGAGCCGGGTGACGAGGTCGTTCTGATCGGCCGGCAGGGTGAGGAGGAGATCTCCGTCGCCGAACTCGCGCGCCGCACCGAACGGATCCCCTACGAGATCACCCTCGCCATCGGCCGGCGCGTCCCCCGGGTCTACACCCGCTCCCGCCGCCCCCTCTGGGCGCGCACCATGCTCGGCAGCCTCACCTTCGGCGATTCGTGAGCCGCGACGCTTTTCCCCGCCCGAGATAAAAGCATCTCTTACAAGACGTGAAGTGAGCCGGGACGGAAAGAAGAGAGAAAGAGAGATTTTCCCTCCCGCGTGCGGGAGCCGGTGGGGGTGAGGGTGCCTTTCCTTCCCCCACCGGTCTCCCTTCGGGGCACGGTGTGGGGAGCCGGACGGACGGGTAATCCCTCTCGGAGTCCGGGGCGTGCCGCCCCCGGGTGGGTTCGTGATCGCCACGGAGTTCCCACAAGGGTGCGACCTAGCGCGGCCGCTTCTCACGCACCTCGAGAGGTGGGGCCCCGTCCCACCCATCCTCCTCGAAGGATCACGCCGTCCGTCCGGGGAGGAGGCGGAGGGGATGGCGGGAGCGGGTTAGGGTGAGGGTGCCTTTATCGCGATCGCTATCGCTATCGGTATCGATTTATTCCCTTCCCCCACCGGTCTCCCTTCGGGGCACGGTCCGGATGCTCTGCATCCTCCCTCTTCGCGCTCGCCGACCCACCTCCGCCCGCCCCGATAAGCTCGACAGATTCATTTCTCCCCTCGACGGAGGCGGGCTCCGGTGGGTGCCCGG